>CADCWJ010000564.1 GCA_902806365.1 uncultured Thermomicrobiales bacterium | reverse complement strand
GCCCAGTTCGACATGGTCAAGAACCCGAAGGCGTGGAACGCCGACAAGGCGCTCTTCGACAAGATCGTCAACTTCAACGGCGAGACGGACACGATCACCGCCGTCGTCCTCAACAAGGACATCGACTACGCGACGCATGGCTTCGCGGTCGGCTCCGAGCGGGAGATGATCGCCCAGGCCATCCGCATCCTCCGGCCACCCACCTACTCCGGCCCGGCGCTGCTGATGAACTACGGCACCCTCGAAGCCGCCTTTGGTGACAAGCGGGTCCGCCAGGGGCTCGCCCACGCGATCGACCGCACCCGCAACGGCGCAATCTCGCTGGCCGAGTCCGGCGTCGGCGTCCAGTACATGGCCGGGATGAGCGACAACCTCGTCCCGGAGTGGGTCGCCGAGGGTGATGTCGGCTCCTTCAACCAGTACCCGCTCGATCTCGCCGGGGCCGAGGCGCTCCTGACCGAAGCCGGCTGGACCAAGAGCGGCGAGGCCTGGAACACCCCTGACGGCCAGCCGGCCCAGTTCGAGCTGACCTTTCCCGCTGAGTTTGCTGACTGGTCAGCGGCGGGGGTCGATCTCGCCGCTCAGCTGAGCGACTTCGGCATCGCGGTCGAGCCGCGGGCGATCACCTTCACCCAGCAGCCGATCGACGTTGACAAGGGCAACTTCCAGCTCGCGATTCGCGGCTGGGGCAGCTCGTCCGACCCGCATCCGCACTTCTCCTACACGACCGCGTTCTTTACGAACAACACGCTGGCCATCAACAACGGCGGTGAGGGCATTGCCTTCCCGCTCGTCCAGACCACCGACGCGACCGGTGAGGTCGATCTCGACGCGCTGACGGTGCAGGCCGCCGAGGGCCTCGACGAGGCGGCACAGCAGGCGGATGTGACGACGATTGGCCTGGCCTTCAACGAGCTGCTGCCGAAGATTCCGCTGTTCGAGCGCTACGGCAACAACGCCGCTCTCGAAGGCGTGCGTGTCGTCGCCTGGCCGTCCGATGACGATCCGATCCTGGAGAACAGCCCGTACGCCGACGGCATCGTCACGATGCTGATGTTCGAAGGCAGGCTGGAGCCCATCCCGCAATAGGCTCCATCGCTGCGATCGCGGAACCGATCACCGCATGCGTTGTGCACGGCATGTGGCGAGCGAACGCCGGACCCTTCCAGGGTCCGGCGTTCCCGTTTCCGAATCCTGCGTCACTTGGTGGCCCCCTCTGTCCGGCACGCAACCGGTACCCAGGCACTGCAAGGTACCGCAACGCTGGGAATGGGCGGTGTTTCCGGTAGGGGCAACCCGGAGCCCGTCCTGAGCGAAGCGATGGGCCGCTTCCGCTACGGTTCCCGCGGAACCGCCTGTGAATGGATCTGGTTACCCGGGGCTGGCCTGAGAAGATCCGGGGCCGCCAGGGGTTCTCTGCCTGGTGTGAGTGCGGAGATCCTTCGACTGCGCTCTGTAGTCTGTCCAACGTTAAACGTCCGGTTGAACGAGCGCGTCGACGGAGACGGTTTGCGCGCGAAGATCCCTCGACCCATTCGACTGCGCTTCGATGCCGCTTACCGATGGCAGCTGCTAGGGCAGGCTTTCGCTCCGACACAGCTGTTGGGATGACGATAGGCGAAGGCGAGCGCCAACGTGCCATTCACGACTGGACAGACTACTCAGGATGACAGTGGAAGGAGGCTCCCACGCAGCTGCCGGGATGACGGTAGGGCGACGCAGGAGGTGGCACGGCGGGGGAGGGTCAGGATTCCGACGGGTGGCTCTGACCGGTCAGCACATTCGGTGCGACGCGGTAGGCGCAGACATGGGCGCCATTGATCCGGTGCGCGATCCGCGTCACCTCGGCGTCGGGAAGCGTACGCTGCAGGAAATCGAGCTCGCTGCTGCAGGCGTGGCTGTACCGCAGGGCGACCGAGAGCACCGCGCAATTATGCTCGGTGATCACGAACGTGCCGTCAGCCTCCTCCGTGAAATCGGCCAGGTAGCCGTCCTCGTCGAGAATCGTCGCGACGATCGCGACCCGCTCGGGGAACGCATGCCCCGCCGTCCGCTCCAGTGCGCCCTCCAGCCGGCGTTGCCCGCGGCGGGCGAAGATCCGCGCCACCAGCTCCGGATCCTCGTCCTCGACGTATGCCAGCAGTTCGTTGGTCAACGCCCCGTAATGCCGGGGAAAGAGCGCGTCGCCGGCGGTGGTCAGGGCGTAGCTGTGACGTGGCCGGCCGGCCCCTCGCCGCTCCACCCGATGTACGACCAGGCCATCCCGCTCCAGCGCCGCCAGGTGCTGGCGAGCGCCGCTGACGGTGATTCCGGTCAACTGCGCGAGGCGCTCGGTATCGGCGGCGCCATCCCGCTTCAGGAAGCCGAGGATCTGGCGGCGGGTTTCGGGAAAGGCCGACAGGGCGATCTCCTGCCGCGTCCGCTCGGCCTGTTCCGTCCCGCGAATCAGCGACATGCTCGCGTTCGCGGCCACTGGCTGCCTGGGCGGGATGCCGCCATCGATTTTGGCGCGTTGGTCTGGCCGGTCGGGGCGATCGTTCATCGAACCTCTCATCCGGGCCGCACAATCTGGGACCGGATCGCGCACAATGGACCAATGATGCGTTCAGTATAGGGAGCCCACGGTCCATATCACAATAAAAACAGCAATCACTTGCTATATCGAGAGGTCTCTGATATCGTGCGTCTCATCAGGAAACGGGATCGATCGCCAGGCGCGAAAGAGACAGGGGATGGTCGTGGTCCAGCCGGGTATGCTCCCATCCGGGATGGTGGGCGAGTGGATGTTCCTGGCGGATCCGGGGACTGGACCATCGGAGCGCTTCGGGATCAGCGGCTCTCCGCGAACGACCCTGGCGACATGACCCTGCTTGCGTCCGCCCGTGGCTCGGCCGCCGCGGTCGTGGATGCCCCTCCGGCGGGCGTCGCCGGAGCGCTCCACGGCACGGCGGAGGGGCTGGCCGAAGACCCGTTCCATGCCGACCCGCGCGACGGCCTGGAGCGGACCGGGGCGCTCGGTGCCCTCCGAAACCCGAACTTCGCTCGCTACTGGGCGACGCTCTGCCTCTCGATGACGGGGTCATGGGTTCGGATCACGGCGATGGGCGTGCTCGTCTACGAGCTTACCGGCGATCCCTTCAAGCTCGGCCTGATCGGTTTTGCCCAGGCCGCGCCGGAGCTTTTCGTGGGTCCCGTCGCCGGGGCCTACCTCGACCGGGTCGATCGCCGCCGGGTTCTTGTTGCGGTGCAGGCCATCGCGATCTCGATGATGACCCTTGTCACGACCCTGATCGTGACCGACACGATCGCCTTCTGGCATCTGCTGATCGTCGCGCTCGTGATCGGGACGATCACCGGGTTCGACTGGCCGGCCCGGATGGCGCTTTCGCCGACCCTGGTCGACCGCTCCCAGCTCCAGAGCGCGGTCGCCCTCAGCGCCGCCGCCTTCAACGGCTCCCGCGTGATCGGTCCGACGATAGCGGGTTGGGTGATCGGCGGATTCGGGCTCGCGGCCTGTTTCGCCTTCACTGGGCTCGCCGCCGTGCCCTTCATGCTGATCCTGATGACGCTGACGATCGTGCGCCCGGCCCCAGCGCATGGCACATCGGACGAGAGCCCGTTCCGATCCCTGATCGAGGGGTACAAGTACATCTGGCGGACCCCGTCGATCCGCGGTCTGCTCTCGGTCGACATCGTCCCGATCGCGCTCGGAATGAGCTACGCGACGATGGCCCCCGCGATCGCGAAGGATGTCCTTCACCTTCCTGCCGGGGGTCTGGGCTGGCTGCTGGGCGCGGCCGGGGTGGGAGCTCTGACCGGCACGCTGCTGGTCGCGGTCTTGCACGGGATCCAGCATCGTGGCCGGATCGTGATCCTCTCGATCGCCGCCTTCGGGATCGTCCTGATCGTGTTTGGCCTTTCCGGCAGTGCCTGGCTCTCGTTCCCGGCAATCGCCGCGCTCGGGCTCGTCTTCGCCGGGTATTCCACGCTCAACGACACGCTCGTCCAGACCAACATCGACGAGGGCTACCGGGGCCGCGTCGTCGCGGTCCAGACGATGCTGTGGGGGCTGACCCCGATCGGCGGGCTGCTGGCCGGCTACCTGGCCTCGCGCTTCAACGTCCAATGGGCGGTCGCGATCAACGGGATGCTCGTGCTCGCCTACGTACCCTACCTCTGGTTCCGGACCCCGGTCAGGTCTATCCCATGATCGGCCTGTTCAGCCGCCCGCCGCGATCTCGCGGTGCCCGTCGCCGTTCGTTCTCGCACCCCTCCGTATCGGACAATGGGCGCGACAGGAGCGTTTGGGACGTTCCGGACCGTCCGCCCCCTCCCGTGCATGCATGACCTCGCCAGTACCGTCGGAAAGGCATCACCCCAATGACCGCACCACCCGGCAGCGACGGCGAGACCACGGTGGAGCAGCGCATCGAGACCACGGTGCAGCAGCGCACCGATAGTTCCCGGAACGGCGTGGCTGGGCCGGGATCGGCCGCTGCGCAAGCCGCCGCGGAGCGCGTCGAGCGGAGTGTGGACCCGGTGCCGGAGGGGAACCCGCACGAGCGTCCGGTCCGCATCCTCGGGATCGGCGGGACCACCAGCGCCAGATCCTGGAGCCTCGTTCCGCTCGAAGCCGCGCTGGCCAAGGTTCGTGATCTCGGGGGCGAGACGACCCTGGCTACGGTCTACGACCTGAACCTTCCCCTGTTCCATACCGAATGGCGGCTGGAGGATTACCCGCCGACGCTGGCCTGGCTGCTCGACGAGGTGCGCCGCGCCGACGGCCTGATCCTCTGCTCCCCGACCTATCACGGCACGATCTCGGGCGCGATCAAGAACGTGATCGACACCCTGATCTTCCTTGGCTGGGATACCCCTCCCTATCTCGCGGGCAAGCCGGTCGGCCTGATGGCCTACGGTGGGATGACCTCGATGGGCGTGCTCCAGGCACTCACCAATTGCGTTCGCGGCTTGAAGGGGATCTCGGTGCCGACCCACGTCGCGGTCCCCGAAGACTCGATCGACCGTGCCAATGTCGTGCTCAACAGCGAGAAGATCGAGCGCCGGCTCGATTTGATGGTCGCCGAGATCGTCTCGTTCGCGAGTCACCTGCGCGGCCGGAATGCCGTCCCGGCGATCACCGCGCCCTATCGTTCGCCATCCTCAACCGGAACCGGCTGAGCGACCAAACCAAAGGAACGGACATCCAATGGCGACACCAGTGCTTCCCAACAGCGATACGGATAGCCATACGGATTCCGACGCCCCGGTTCGGATTCTCGGGCTCGGGGGCAGCACCCGCGCCGGCTCGATCACCGAGCGCCTGCTCACGGCGGTGCTGGGGCTGGCCGACGAGGCTGGCGCGCAGACGACCCTGCTCAGCGTGCGCGATCTCGATCTCCCCATGTTCAACGACGACATCCCGTTTGGGGAACAACCGGACGTCGTCCATACCCTGCTTGCCGAGGTTCGCGCCGCCGATGCCTTTGTCCTCGCCTCGCCGACGTATCACGGGACGATCTCCGGCGCGTTCAAGAACGTGCTCGACTTCCTGAACGTCGACAATCGGGTGCCCCGGACCTATTTCGATGGCCGGCCGATCGGGCTCGCCGCTTTTGGCGGGCCGTCCGCGCTCAATGTCATCAACGCTCTTGGCCACAGCGTGCGTGGCCTGCGCGGGATGCAGGTGCCAACGGTCCTGACCGCTGGCCGCAACGCCATCGATGGCGAGACCGCGACGTTCGCCGACGACGCCACCCGTGCCCGCGCCGAGAAGATGGTTGGCGAGCTGATCCTGCTTGCCCGGCTGCTCCGCGATTCCCAGGTCAGGACCGGAGTGTAGGCTCAAGCGAGGAACGCCTCCGAACCGGCGACGCGGCTGCTCGGACGTCTGTGCACTACGCATCAGGGGCGGCCCGACCGGGCCGCCCCTGATGCGTGTCGATTGGCGTGACGGTTCAGAACCCGGCGTCGGTCAGCAACTCGTCGAGCTCGCCGAGCAGGGTGTCGGCGTTCTCCAGGTTCTCGACCAGGGCGTCGATCGCGTCCGCCTCCTCCGGGGAATCGACATCGGCCTCGCCAAGCGCGTCGAAGTTCTCGGCGGCCTCGCCGAGCTCGGCGGCCAGATCCTCGTAGACCGCCTGGATGTCGGCAAACTCCGCCGGTGCGTCGAGATCCGCCGCGACTGTCTCGGCGTCAGCCCAGAGGTCGACGATGTCCAGAACTTCGGCGATCTCGTCGTTCGTGAGATTCCCACCCTGTCCCAGAAGCTCGTTCAGGCGGTCGATTGACTCGGCCAGCTCGTCGCTGTTGTCGCGCACGGTGGTCAGGTACGCTTCGGCCTCGGCATCGACCTCAGGGGTTTCGGTGGGCTCGTCGGTCCCGCCCGTCCCGGCCTCTTCGAGCAGGGTAGTCAGGTCCTCGATCTGGGACTCGACGCTTTCGAGCGTCTCGGTGAAGGTCGCCTCGGCCTCCTCCGCCTCGGTCGAGCCCTCCTCCGCTTCGGTGAACGCAAGCCAGGCGTCGCCCATCTCGCCGACATCGGCCGCCAGCCGCTGGTAGGCGTCGTCGATGTCCTCGAAGCCGTCGGGCGCGGTGATCCCGTCGGCGACCACGGGATACTCTGACCATTCCTCGGCGATCGCCACCGATTCGTCGACCGCCTCCCGCTGCTCGGATCTGGAGGCCGTCTCATCCTCCGCGACCGCGGCCAGGTCGGTGAACTCGGCAATGCTGTCCAGGAGACCGTTCACTTCGGCCTCGAGTGTCGCGACGTACTCCAACCCTTCCTCGTCACTGGCGGTGGGCGTGGCGTCGCCTGTTGCGCTTTCCGCTGCCTCATCGAGCAGGGCAGTCAGCTCTTCGATCTGGGTCTCCACGGACTCGAGGTTGTCATTGAAGGCATCCTCAGCCTCCGTCTCTTCGGGACTGTCCTGCTCCGCGGCCCAGAAAAGCTGCCAGTTCTCGCCCATCTCGCCGACCTCGGCCGCGAGGTCCTGATAGGCGTCGTCGATCTCCTCGAAGCCATCGGGAGCCATGATCTCGGCGGCGACATCCGGGTAGTCGGCCCAGTCATCGGCGATCGCGTTGAACTCGTCGACGATATCTTCGCGATCGGCTGGAGCCGCATCGCCGACGCTCACGACCAGCTCGCTGAATGTGTCGATACTTTCGGCGAGGCCGTCGACCTCTTCCTGGACGGCCGCGAGGTACTCCTCCGCTTCAGGATCGGCCGCTGGAGTCTCGGGCTCATCCTCCGGCGTCTCGGTCGCCTCTTCGGTGGGTTCCTCGGTCGCTTCTTCCGTGGCCTCCTCGGTCGCTTCCTCGGTTTCCTCCGGAAGCTGCACATCCTCGGGGCTCACATCGTTGGCCGGCTCGTCGCAGGCAACACCGTTGCCGTCCTCGTCGAGAGAATCGGCGAGATCGGGATCGTCGTCGAGCGCCTCCTGCGCCTCCCGCTCGGTGGTGAAATCGTCACAGGTCACGGTGCCCTGGGCCGTCGCGCCGGAGGCGGCGAACGGAGCCATCAGGCCGAGGAGGAAGAGCAGCGTGACGAGCAGGCGGAACGGGGCGAAACTGGTCTTCATCGGGCGATCCTCACGTTGTAGGCTGGAAAGTCCCCAGCGCAAAAGGAACAGGTGGCTGACACAAGATCGTTCGCCCGTTCAATGCGTCCCGCCTCACGGCCGGTGGTTCACGAGCTGTCGTAACGTGCATTGGCTGGCCGGGTCAATCGTCGCAGTCTAGCATCGTCATTCTCGAATCCGCACAACCTCAACGCGTCAGGAATCGACGCGGTTCCCGGTCCCCTTACCCGGCTGCCCCACCGGCCCCTACCGCGCCGGAGCGGGCTCGCGGACGGCCACCTTCGTGATCCACTCCCCGTAACGTCCGGATCGCCCCCGGAAGGCATCGAACAGCTCGGCGCCGATCTTTCCGGCCACCGGCGGCGGCGTGCCCTCGCCGATCGTGCGCCCGTCGATCGTCTCGATCCAGGCGATCTGGGCCCCGGTTCCGCAGAAGAATGCCTCGTCGGCGAGATACAGCTCCGAGCGGTCGATTGCGCGCTGCTCGGCAGGGATCCCGAGGTCCGCCGCCACCGTCAGCACCGAGCGGCGGGTGATCCCCTCCAGGATGTCGCCGGTGACGGGCGGCGTGATCAGCACGCCGTCGCGGACGATGAAGAGATTGCAGGCACTGCCTTCAGCGACCTTGCCCATCTCGTTGAGCATGATCGCGTCGTCGGCACCGTGCTCCTCGGCCTCGTCCTTGGCGAACGCGGAGTTGATGTAGGCGCCGGTCAGTTTGCCCCGGCTTGGGATCGCGTTGTCGGACACGCGCGTCCACGACGACACGATCACCTTCTGGCCCCGCGTCGTGTCGAGATAGTCACCCATCGGCAGCATGAACACCGCCAGTTCGTCGTCGAGTCCGAGCAGCCGGGGGGTGAGCTGGACCGAGGCCTTGTAGACGAGCGGGCGGAAGTACACGTCACCTGTGGGGGCGTTCCGCCGCGTCAGCTCGATCATCGTCTCGGCGACCGTCTCGACCGAGTGCGGGAGCGTCATCCGCAGCAATTTCGCCGAGCGGAGAAGCCGCGCCGCGTGATCGCGGAGCCGGAAGATGTTGATCGTTTCGCCATCGTCGTCGAGATAGCCGCGGATCCCCGCGAACGCTCCGGTTCCGTAATGGAGGGCGTGGGTGCCGATGCTGATGTTGGCTTCGGAGAACGGGACGATCTCGCCCCGGAAGTAGGCGAACTCGAGGGTGGTGTCGAAGACCATGAGGCGGCGGCTCCTGCGTTCGTGCGACGATGGGAT
>CADCWJ010000563.1 GCA_902806365.1 uncultured Thermomicrobiales bacterium | reverse complement strand
TGGGGTGGGAGCGAGCAATCCCCCCGCTTCGATCGGTTCAACCTGCCGTACTTCAAGACAGTCGACACCGTGTTGGGCTGGGCCGATGAGCTGGGAATCGGGATCGAGCTGATCATGGAGGGCTGGGGATTCGAGTTTCCGTTCAACAGCCGCAACATCTTCGTGCCGGAATGGGAGGAGCTCTGGTTGCGCTACCTCGTGGCGCGCTTCGACGCGCTCGGCTGCGTCATGTTCTGGACGCTGCAGAACGAGTACGAGTATTACCCCAATGGGGATTGGCACTATGGAACGAACAACGCGGTCTGCGACCGGTGGGCGATCCGTGTCGGCCACCTGATGCGGCGAATCGCGCCGCACGGGCACATCATCGCGGTCCACAACGGGCCGGTGACGCCATCGTTCGGAAAGCGCTTCGCCAGCGATCCATACGTGATCGACACGGTCATGTTCCAGACCTGGGGCACCGTAGACGCCGAAGACGGGTGGCTGGCGGCGGGGATCGAGGAGCAGATCCCGAAAAGTCTGGGCGACTGGCCGGGCTCGGCGATCCTGTCCGAATACGGGTACGAGTTCAACCCCGATCTCCCGCCGATGATGCTCGCGCATCAGCATTGCGATCCCAATCACACGCGGCGAGGGGCATGGCGGGGGGCAATGTGCGGGCTCGGGATCATCCACGGCTTCGAGAACTCATGGGGGCCGGCGCAGGTGCTGGATCAGGACCAGGCGGGGTTGGAGTATCTGCTGCACCTGCGGCACTTTTTCACGGAGCTCGTGCCGTTCGATCGCCTGCAACCGGCCGCCGGGTTGGCACGCTCGACCGACTCAGCGCCCGGTCATGCGGCAATCGCGATGGCGACGTCCGAGCGGGAGATCGTGGTGGTCTACCTGCCGGTGGGCGGTGATGTCACGGTCGATCTCGATCGGCAAGGGCAGATCGCCGAGTGGTTCGATCCGCGCACCGGGGAAACGATTGAGGGTGGAACGAAAGCGGGAACGACCTTCGCGCCTCCGGAGCAACCGGGCGGGGATCATCCGGACGACTGGGTGCTCGTCTTGCGGTCCATGTACTGACGCAGGACGGCGTTCATGCGGTCTTCGTAACCGGGTCCCTGGGCCTTGAACCACTCGATCACGATGGTCTCGAAGTGGACGGTGATTTCCTGGCTCGGTCCGGGCATTCCCTTGACGGCAAGGTCGAAGTCGAAGGTTCCTTCATCCTCGAAGTCGACTGATGCCTCGATCTCCTCGGGGGTCAGGTTCATGGCCCGCTCCCAGTCGGTTTCCGTGTCGCCCCGGCGACGCATGTCTTCGAGTTGGTCAGCCGTGTATGTCACGATACGCTCGCTCTTCTGCATCGCGGGCTCTCCTTGCCGAGATCAGGCGGATGGTCGATCCGCGGAACGTCCAGATAACCGTGTAAAGCTTCTCGTCGATCATACCTGTTGTGATGGAGCGCCGTTCTGGCGAGGGCTTGCCCTCGTGAGAACCGGCCTTCCGTCGAAAAGCTGCTGGGCGTCTCGAAAGTCAATGGCATGCTTGTCGATGGTGCTGAGCCGCTTGTCCTCATCCCATTCGTGCTCCTGATCCATTGTACCCCCACCCAGGACGACATAATCAGGCGCCGGTGCGCTCGTCGGAGGGGTCGGCCTGAGGCGGGCGCTCGCCCTCGCGGCGCTCCCAACCCGGGACGAAGAGGGGCAGGAAGTTGGATGCCTGGTAGGGATGCTCCGCCAGGAGTTGCCAGTTGAGATCCGTGCCGAGACCGGCCCGGTCCGGTACCTGGAGCCGGCCATCGACGACCTCGGCGGGATGGGTCACGATGTCGCGCTCCCAGGAGACGTTGAAATCATCGAACAGCTCCTGCGTCAGCAGGTTCGGGCACGATGCGCTGATCTGGATGCAGGTCGCGGTCGAGATTGGCCCCTGCGCGTTGTGCGGCGCGACGACGGCATAGAACGCATCCGCCATCGCGCAAACCTGGCGGGTTCGCCAGATGCCGCCCATGTTGCCGGGCTCGGGCTGGATGATGTGGACCGCGTTCCGCGAGAGTAGCTCCGCGTGCTGGTGAACGCTGGCATAGCTCTCGCCGGTGGCGACCGGCACGGCGATCTTGCGGGCGACCTCGACGGTCGAGTCGATATTCTGGTGGGCCGTCGGCTCCTCGAACCAGGTCGGCTCGAACTCGGCGATCCGCTCGCCGATCCAGACCGCTTCGGCCACGCTGAACCGGCTGTGCCCCTCGACCATGATCTGAACGTCCGGCCCCACCGTCTCCCGGACGGCACGCACGATGTCGATCGAGAGATGGCGCTCGGGCAGGCTCATCGTCCGCCAGGCCGCGCCGAACGGATCGAACTTAAGGGCGGTATAGCCCTTTTGGATGACGGTCTGGGCGCGCTCGGCGAACGA
This sequence comes from uncultured Thermomicrobiales bacterium, assembly GCA_902806365.1. Lineage (GTDB taxonomy): Bacteria > Chloroflexota > Chloroflexia > Thermomicrobiales > UBA6265 > CADCWJ01. The sequence goes on along the minus strand of CADCWJ010000563.1, from coordinate 740 downwards.
TTCCGGCGTACGCGGCCCGGCGTACCAGCCGTTGGCGTACGTTGGGAGCGACTCGTGATAGCGACCGCCGATCAGGTCGTAGATCGGATGACCGGTGACCTTGCCGATGATATCCCAGCAGGCAGTCTCGATCGCGGCGACGGCGTTCATGTGGATCTGGCCGCCCTCGGTGTAGAGATCGCGGGACATCCGCTGCAGGATCGTCTCGATCTGGAACGGGTCGAACCCCTCGTAACGTCCGGCCAGCTCGTGGACCGCCGCCTCGGTGGTTTTCGCGAAGCCGTTGATCGTGCCTTCGCCGATGCCATAGAGGCCATCCTGATCGGTATCGAGCCGAACGAACAGCCAGTTCTTCCAGGGATTGCCGACGATCCAGGTCGTCGCCCGCGTGATCTTCACCTTGGTCATCCTCCATGATGGTTCGCGTGCCCGATCTTTCGATTGTCCACGGTTTCGCGGTTTCCGGGAGGGGAAGAGGGATCGGTTCGCCGATGATGGTGAACGATGACGCGACGACGGCCAGCACCTTCATCCCGTGTGATCTAGGCGATGTCCCGCGCTACGAGCGCGCCGATCGCCCCTATGAGTGCGTGGGCGGAATATGGCTCGGCGTAGCCGTCGGTCAGCACGGCAAGCGCAATGGTCCCGCCCGGTCCCGCGAGCAAGCCGCAGTCATGGACGATGCCGGTCTGCCAGCCGGTCTTGCCCGCGTATCGCACGCCTGGAGGCAGGTGGCGGCC
>CADCWJ010000562.1 GCA_902806365.1 uncultured Thermomicrobiales bacterium | reverse complement strand
TCGAACTCGCCGCCGCACGTAATCAGCGTCAGCGTCTGGCCGGGCGTTGGCCCGACCAACTCGGCGATCCTGCCGCGCGTCAGCTCCTCGACGCCGATCGTCTCGATCGATTCCACGGCATAGGTGTGAATCGAGTCGTCAGACCCGGTAAGCGCAACCTCGTCTCCCTGGGCCAGATTCTTGACGTTGAAGAAGACCGACGGACCGACTCCCCAGTAGTCGACGTGACCTGCCATCACGACGTTGCCCGGCTCACCGAGCTGGGCCGTCTGCTCGTACCAGGCGACGACCCACGGCCCGGTCGGGTTCTGCATCACCCCGTCGACGATTTGAAGGACCTCCACCTCGGCATCGATCTGTGCGCTGTCGGAGACAATCGCAACCGGAGCCGTGCGCAGTGATGCCGGACGTGGTGGCGGTTGACCGACCGGACCCGGGCGCAGCGCGCCCGTGGTCGGCATCTCGCCGGCCACGTTCGACTGGATCGTGGACGACGGGGTCGAGTTCGCCTGACTGCTATCAGTGCCCGTATCCTGCCCGCGGGCGCCCCGCCACGGGGCGAGGCCAATGCCGCCGATCGCCGTCGCCACCAGGGCAGCCAGGCGAGCGGCCCGGCGCCTGCTCATGGGCTTGCCGAGGAACCCGGAATGACTGGTCGGTCGTGGGAGAGGGGAGCGCTCGGTCATCGATGGGACTCCTGATACCGGGACACGAAGGGGGAGGTGAATCAGGGCATGCGTGGTCACGAGTGTACACAAAGGGTCGCCGCGCCCGAAATGGTTGGCCCGTCTGCCTCTCATGACGCATGGCGAAGGCAAACGGTGTCAGCCAGCGGCGAGGCACGGGGTATGGCTTGTGCCTGACTGGCTCGAACCGGTTTCGCGCGACCAGATCGAGCGCATCCTGAAGGCCGCCTTCGGGAACGGGGAGACAGTCGCCTCGATGACGCCCCTGGGGGGCGGCTCGATCAACAGCACATTCGAGGTCATGCTTCGGGATCAGGGCAGCGTCATTCTCCGCGTCGCGCCGTCGGACGCCCTGGCCGCTCGTGGACCGAGCTGGTTGACGCCGTGGGGGCTGCGCCGGGAGCAGGCGGTGATCGCGCTTGCGACCCCGGCCCTCGGCGGCCTGCTCCCGGCCACGATCGCGTCCGGTTTCGATCGCGCCGAGATCGAACGCGACTGGGTCGTCCAGGAGCGGATGCCCGGTGTTCAGCTCTCGACGGTCGACGCCGCGCTTTTGCCTGACGAGCGTACCGCCCTCTGGATCGATCTCGGGAACCTTACCCGTCGTCTGCACGAGACACCCGGTGATTGGTTCGGCGCCCCGGTCGCCGGGCCGCGATTCGATCGATTGTCCGCCTTGCTGCGACATGACGCGGCCGGGCTGCGGGACGATGCCGCCCGGTTCGGCCTTCCGGATGCGCCGTTTGAGCGACTCCTGGGTTGGATCGACGAGCTGACGGACACCTTCGACGACAATCCCGGCCCACGGCTCGTGCATTCCGATCTCGCCCGGTCCCACGTCTTCGTCGATCGCGATGGAGACAGGGAATGGCGCATCTCCGGGATCATCGATCTCGAGTTCGGGCGCTTCGCGGATCCGCAACTGGAGCGCCTGATCACCAGCTTCCAGTGGGGCAATGCCCCGCTGGAGATGAAACAGGCGTTCCTTGGCGGCTACGGCCGGCACTTCGACGCTCCTGAGGATCGCCTTCGCCTCGGCGTCTACGTCGCGTTGGCGCTGGCCTGGTCGGCCACGATCCTGGCCTTCCACGGTCAGCGGGCCAATTGGGCCAATTTGCCGGACGTCATCGCGCAGATGGAGGACGCGCTGCTGGGCTAGGGCCGATTGTCAGGCGTACGGTCCTCCCAGAGCACCGGTTGTAGGGTCGGTGCCCTGGAGGAAAACGCCTGTTGGCACGGAGTGCGCAGGGGTGTCCGCCCGGTTCTGAAAGCCGAACGGCAACCCTCACGACGCCGGGCGGACACACGAACCGACCACGCTCGCTGGTGAAGATGTCACTGTTTCGGTCGATTCTGGTCCGCCCCTACGGAAATTCGGGAACACCCTCGCTACGTGGTCGGGGTTGGCTCGTCGTCGCGGCGGGGTG
>CADCWJ010000561.1 GCA_902806365.1 uncultured Thermomicrobiales bacterium | reverse complement strand
GTGGATTTTGTAGCCGGATGCTCGATGACCTGAAGGCGTGGGAAGCCAATCCGCCAACTGCGGCGCCAAGGCTGCTGGTGGTCTCGACCGGCACGGTGGAGGAGAACCGGGCAATGGACCTGCGCTCGACGGTCCTGCTCGACCAGGGGTTCGGCACCGGACGGACGGGCCTTTGGGGCCGAGGACACGCCCTCGGCGGTGCTTGTGGATGCAGCGGGAAGGATTGCATCGGAGGTCGCCGTGGGCGCTGAGGCAGTCCTGGCCCTGGCGAGCGGAACCGCCACTGGAGTGCACGACGGCTAACGCCGGACGTCAAACGCCCGCGCGTGGTATCTGGGGAAGCGCCAAGGCGCTCTCGATCGCCCCCCGGCTGATCCCCCGCGTGACTTATCCGGCACGGCCAGTGGTCCCCTTGGGCAATCTGGTCGTCCGGCGAACCACTAGCGTGAAGAGAGCGACTTTGGCTCCGGATCAGCCTTCCCGGTCGACCGCTTCCATGGCGAGACGAATGCCCAGCGTCAGCTCATCGACAGAGGGCAAGGTCGGCCAGCGATGGAGCAGGCGGGGCGGCGATTCCTGCTTCGTGCCGATCATCGAGAGGCCGAGAATATCGGTTCGGCCACTGGCGAGCGTACGCGCCGCGACCGCTCGCGGACGCCCCCCGACGTTCCATTGAAGGACCAGCGCGGTGCCGCCATCGAAGCGTTGGACATCGGTCCGGACCTGTTCGGGCCAGCCGCTGGCGACGCGGTCGGAGGCGTCGTGGAGCGCCCGTTCGGATGGCGAGAAGGTCGCGCGGTCGACCTTGCCGGGCCGTATGCCCCCGAGCAGCCCACGCTCGAATCCGGAGGGAATGGCAGTCAGGCTCGCGATCCTGGCCCTGGCGACGTCATTGGTGAGAAGCCAGTAGCCGGCGAAGATGACGGCGGTTTGCATGGCGACGAGGAGTGCCGTCAGCCAGGGCACGCCGCTCTCGTACATCTGGCGCCAGTCACCGTTGAGACCGGAGGCGACATCGAGCACCGGATAGACGATGAAGGCGTTGATGCCGGAGAGAAACACAAACTGGAGCAAGAGTTCATTGATCGGCGCCCGAAGCGGTGGACGCCAGAGGAAGGCGACCGCCAGCCCGAGGAGACAGAGCGCAAGATTCACGAAGGTGCCGGCAGCGGCGACGATGGTCTGCTGGACGGCGGAGAAGTTGAAGGGGTCGTACGCGACATATCCCGCAAAGCCGTAATAGCCGAAATCCAGAACCTCTCCGCCGAGGGTCCAGATCGCGACGGCGTGTCCAAGCTCGTGCAGGGCGACCGCGATCGGGATCAGGATGAAGAAGGCGGCTTCGTCGACGAGGGCCCGGTCGGATGGGGTGAAGCGGTCGTCCCAGACGGTTTGCCATGATCTCGAGAGTCGATAAATGGAACGGACGCCGATCAGGACGTAGAAGAGACTAATGAGAATGAATGGACTGAAGCCCATGCCTGTTCCTGTACGAGTGCGAACACGAAAGCGAGGGTGTCGTCGGGCGTTCCAGCTGGCAACCAACCTGGCCGCGGACGTGGGGCCGCTGAGGTAATCATAGGTTGCGGGCGGGCGAGATGGTGCCTGAGACCGCCGCTCAGTCGCCCCGGATCGGAACGGCCCGCGGGGCGGGGACAGGACGCTGGCGCTGGGTCCGGACGATGATGACGGTCGCCAGGAATGTGACCGCGCCGGAGAGCGTGAGGGATGTTCCCACGCCGAACCGGTCGGCGATGAAGCCGGTAATCAGAAAGCCAAAGGGCGCCGTGCCGGCGAAGACAGTCATGTAGACAGCCATCACGCGCCCTCGCAACGCATCGGACGAGGTTGTCTGGACGATCGAGTTCGCCGTGGACATAGCATTGCTCGAGGCGAAGCCGGCAAGGGCCAGAAGGATCATGCCGATCGCGAGAGGTATCGGGATTGTGGCGCCGATACCGAGCGCGACCTCGACGAGGCCGAGACCGATTGCGGCGATCAGCATCCGGAACCGGCTCGGGTCGCGGCCAAACGTCGCCAGTGCCAGCGCGCCGACCAGCGAGCCGCCCCCCATTGCCGCAAAGAGCAGGCCATATGTCTCGCCGCCCGATCCGAAGCTGTCGGACGCAAGGATCGGCACCCAGACCTGGAAATTCATCCCGAAGATGCCGACGACGCCGACGAGGATGATCGTCCGCAGGATGTCGGGCGTGGCCCGCACATAGGAAAGGCCCTCCCGAAGCCGGGCGCCCGCCGATCCGACGGCCCGGGATGGTTCGCGCGTGATACGCATCATCAGCAGGCCCGCGATCACCGCGATGTAGGAGACGGCGTTGATCCCGAAACAGACCGCGGGTCCGAGCGTTGCCAGCACCACTCCGGCGATTGCCGGCCCGAGCACGCGCCCGGTGTTGAACATGGTGGCGTTGAGCGCGATCGCGTTCATCACCGATTCCCGGCCGACCATCTCCGAGATGAACGCCTGGCGCGTCGGCATGTCGAAGGCGTTGGTGATCCCGAATACGGTCGCGACGGTGTAAACGTGCCAGATCTCGATCTGCCCGAGCGCGATCAACACAGTCAACACCAGCGCAAGGAACGAAAAGACCGATTGGGTGACGACGAGGATGCTTCGCTTCGGAAGCCGGTCGGCGACGATCCCGGCCGGGATGCCGAGCAGCAGGACCGGCGCGAACTGGAAGACGTTGACCAGCCCAAGCTCAAATGGAGACGACCTGAGTACCTCGTAGACGAGATACGACTGTGCCAGCGACTGCATCCAGGTTCCGGTGACGGACACCAGCTGACCCATGAAAAAGAGTCGGTAGTTGCGATACCGGAAGGCGGGGAATCTGCCTGATGGGCCGTCGCCAGAGGCGATCGGCGCGGCCGTGGAATCGTGACCTGGGAGCGCCATGGATCCTTCGAGGGGAGCCGTCAATCATCGTCTATCGTTCAGGAATCGCATGGATCGCGTCAACTGTCAACCCGGCTCGCACGGAACCGTTCCGGCTCGACCTGGGGCAGTCGTTGACGTGATGGTGAGGCCGGAGGCGGTTTCACCATGATCCCGGCGGCGACACTGGTGCAGCCGCTACCTCCCCGGCCGGGACGCCGGGCCTCGGCATGGTACCGGCGAAGATGTAGCCAGGCTCGCCGTTGCAGGGCGTTCGCGCGGGCGAGACCCGGAGGCCCTCGCCAAGCACCGCATTCTCGTCAGCCTCGGGCTCCGCGACGTCGCGAGAGCCCGAGGCCTTCCGATGGAGAACGCGACGTAGGCGGCCGGGGGGTGATCCTCGCGGCTCACGGTCAGCGCGGGCTAACCGGGTAAGCTCGCGCCCGGATCCCGCCACCAGCGGAGGTCTCGGCTTCCGTGAAGGTGGGGATGGTTTCAGCCCTGGCTTCCGCCGGAGGCGCAGGCTGAGGTCGAAGTTGGAGCCCTGTTCGGATGGTCGTGGCGCGGATGCGATACGATGTGCCCGTTCGTCAATGTGGTCCCGGTTTTGCTAGGCTAGGTTCACGTTCGACTGGGAGGTAATCGCTTTGTGGCGAACGGTAAGGGAGAAAGGGGTGTATCCATGCGATCAACCCGAATCAAACCGTTCTCCGCGAGCGCCGTGGCCCAGGTGGGTCGACTGACGGGACGAGGCGCTCCCTGCCCGCCATATCCATTCAGGGTAGGTCGTCACGTCTCCATGTGCGGCTCACCAATGGAGCGACGCGATGTCAGCAAATGATCCCCCAACACCCGGCGGGCAGTCGCGGTCTCGACGCGGTAACGATCCCGGCGGGGCTCGCTCGCCAAGCGGAGCTCCTCGTGACGGGGATGAAGGTTCCCGCGAGAGAACCGGGGGAGCATCCGGCCAGCGGTCTCCGGCCGACAAGGCGGACTTCGGCTCGCTGACTCGCTCCTCCGCCGATCTGTTCAGAAACCCGAGGCGCACCACACCCGGGCCGCTTCCGGAGGGCGTGAAGAAGGAGCGAATCCCCGGTCGATCCCCGAGCGCGGGCAGATCCGGGGGGACGTCGCCGGAGCGACCGCGTCGCTACTGGCGGGATTCTGTCGCTGGCGGGGCCTCGGCCGGTGCCACGCCCAATGAGGGGACTGACACGAGCGGGGCGGGATCCGAACGGGTCGACGAAAAAGGGTTCCGGCACACCCGGACCGTCGCCCGGTCGAGCGTTGGCGGCGGCATGAGCGGCGCCTTCGATGGCCTCGTGCAGCGAGTCGGGGGTCTCTCGCGCACGGTGCTTGGTATCGGACTTGGCGCGATCCTGGTGATCCTGGTTGCCGGATTTCTGCTGAACCGGGCGGGCGGCGACGGGGATGACGAGCGGACGCCCGAACCTCCGGCGCAGAATGTATTCGGGCCGACCGCTCCGTCCAACGGAACCGTGGGGCCGTCCACGCCCACCCCGGGAAGCAGCGGGGCGCCAACGGAGCCACCGGCACCGACCGAACAACGACAGCGCGGCGGAGACAACCGGCGAAGCGAGGATGAGACACCGGAAGGGGGCCAGGAACCGGAGGGAATCCTGAATCCCGCCGATGCCGATATCGCGCTCGCCTCGACGCCGGTTGTGGCCCTCGGCGACGGCACGGGCACGTCGGTGCGTGCCCCAGATTCGCCGCCGGTTGCGGCGTCCAGCGACGGAACGGGCGCCCCGACCCTAGCGCAGGATGCGGTGGCAGAGGCGTGTCAGGCGACCTGCCTGGTGCGGGTGGCAAAGTCGTCCTCCCTTGACGCAACGCTGGCCGAGGCGGGAACCCGGCCGTCATTCGCCGCCGAAGAGTGGTCGTGGGTGGTCGCGTCGCGCGAGGGCGCGGGGTCGATCGCGTCCAGAGCGGCTACCACGCTCGTTTCGCCAACGGTCAACACGCTCAACGCCTACGTCGTTCGCATGCCCGCGGGGCCAGTGGATGACTCCGCCGTCAAGGAATTCGGAACAATCCTCGACGCGGTCGATCGGTACCGGGTCGTCGAGGTCGCCAAGGTTCCGGCGCTCGTCACGCCGCTTACCGAAAACGGCTACGAGGTTTTCAAGATGGCGCCCGCGCCCGTGCCGATGACAGCCGATGCGAGGGAACGAACGCCGCTTGCCAACATCGATATCGGTGAGCTCCTCGACGAGGTAGACCGTGCCAACCTCGAGACGACCGTGCGCGAGTTGCAGGGTGCCGGCTCCACCGATGGATCGGGCGTCGGGACACGCTTCTATTCGCTGACCGGTAACGCGATCGCGTCCGAGTATCTGTTTCAGCGGATGGAAGCGCTCGGCATGAAGGTCTGGTACGAGGATTTTCTGACGCCGGACGGGCTTCTGCTCGTCAATGTCGTGGGAGAAGTGCCGGGCGCCGATAACAGCGCGGTGTATGGCGTGTTGGCGCATCTGGACTCGATCTCCACAGACGCGGGCAATGCCCCAGGGGCGGACGACAACGCGACCGGGATGGCGGCCTCGCTGGAGATCGCGCGAATCCTCGGTGGGTATGAGCTGAAGCATCCGGTGCGGCTCGTCTTCGTCAACGGCGAAGAGGTCGGGATCCTCGGGTCCAAGAGCTGGGCCCGAAAGATCGTCGCCGATGGTGTTCCGGTGGAGGGCGTGTTCAACATCGACTCGGTCGGGTCCGACCGGCAGGGCACGTTGATCTGGCTGAACACCGACGCGAACTCGGCGTGGATGACGGAGTTGATCGTCGAGATCAACGAAGGGTATGGGTTGGGGCAGGAGCTGGCGACGCGCCAGAACCCGAACATCGTTGCCGACGACAACAAGGTTCGCGAACAGGGGATCGCGGCCGTGATGGTCGCTCGGGAACTGTACGGGATGAGCCCGCTCCACCACACGCCAGATGACCTCATCACCGCCGTCTCTTTCGACAACACGCAGACGACGACGCAGCTCGTCCTGCTCGCGGTGGCGACACTGGTGCAGTAACGACGCGCTCCGTCGGTTTGCCGGAGTTGCCTGCGCAATCGACCGCCGCAACGCTCCGGCCCCACACGCGTCCACCGTGGAACTTCCCCGGTCAACTCAGCTCGCCTCGCATCGTGGCCTTGAGCTGATCGACCACCTTGCGGACGTCCTGGGATTTGCCCCGGTCGATGATCAGGAGCGCGTCCTCGGTGTCGACGACGATGATGTTGTCGAGGCCGACCATCGCGACCATCCGCCCGGTCTCGGACCAGATCACGCTGTTCGTCGTGTCGATCCGCAACAGGTCGCCGCGCACGGAGTTTCCCAGGCCGTCCTGCTCGATCAGCTCGCCGAGACCGTTCCAGTCCCCTACATCGGACCAGCCCATCTCCGCGGGGATGACCGCAAGGGCTCGCGCGCCCTCCATGACGCCGATGTCGATGGTGACGTTGGGGAGCGTGGGCCACACCGAGGTGGTGACGATCTCGCGCTGCGGACGATCCCAGGCGTCGGCAATCCGCCGTACTCCGGCGAGAAGCTCGGGCTGTTGCCGCTCCAACTCACCGAGCAGGGCATCGACGCGCCAGGCAAACATGGCTGCGTTCCAAAGGAAGGTGCCCGCCTCGAGGTATTGCTCGGCATGCGCACGATCTGGTTTTTCAATAAACCGCGCCGCCCGGTAGGCAGTGCCATGGCCGCTCGTGAGGACGATCTGGTCCGTCCGCTCGATGTAGCCGTAGCCGGTTTCAGGACGCGTCGGCGTCAAGCCGACCGTCACCAGTTCGCCCTTCCGGGCAACAGCGATCGCGGTCCGGACCGCCGCGGCGAAGGCGTCGCGATCGGTCACATCGTGGTCGGCCGCGAAGCTGCCAACAATCGCTCGCGGGTCATCCCGCGCGATCAGCGCCGTGGCAAGGGCAAGGGCCGGGCCGGTTCCATTGGGTGACGGCTCGACGACGATGTTCGCCGCCGGCAGATCGGGAAGTTGGCGCGCGATCGCCGCGGCATGAGCCGGGCCGCAGACGACGAGGATGTGATCGGCATCCGCGAGCGGCAGGAGCCGGTCGAAGGTCTGCTGGAGCAGCGATCGATTGCCGAAGAGCGGCAGAAGGAACTTTGGGCGGGTCGCCCGGCTCAACGGCCAAAGCCGGGTGCCCGCACCGCCGGCCGGGATCACCGCCCAGAAGGCACCACCGGATCCGGAACGCGCGTTCGGCTGGGGGGTGATCGAATCGAACACGGCGCAACTCCTGAACGACGTCTTCCTCGCCCATCGTCCCCGAATGGCACCAGATCGATCGCGGACGCGCGGCCCGGAGATAGTACGATGTCCGGACCAGCGAACGACCGCTCACCTGGTTTGCCGATGAAGCCGTTTCGTCCGGGAGAATCGTACCGTGGTCAATCCGGTGTCCGTTGTCCTTCCCCGGCTCGATCAGAAACCGTGGGGAGGGCGACGGCTGGCCTCGTTCGGAATGGAGCTGCCGGAGACGGGATCGATCGGCGAAGCGCTGGTGACGGCGGATGACGCCGTGATCGGCGCCGGCGACGGAGTTGGCCACACGCTGGGCGATCTCGTGCGCGCCGCACCGGACAGCCGCCTGGGAGCGCTGGGACGCGCGGCGGTTGGCAGCAGGTCCATCTTCCCGCTCCTCGTCAAGCTGATCGACGCGCGGGAGCATCTCTCGATCCAGGTTCATCCCGACGACGCCCGGGCGGCGGCGCGTGATCGCCTCGGGAAGACAGAGGCGTGGCACGTGCTCGCGGCCGATCCGGGTGCCGAGCTTTTTCTCGGGCTGCGCTCCGGGGTGGAGATTACAACGTTTGCGGTCGCGGCGAAGGCACTCGATGGCTCGTCGGCACCCCTCCTGCGCTCGATTCCGGCGCGAACCGGGACGACGATGATGATTCCTGCCGGGACCGTCCACGCACTCGGTGCCGGGGTCGTGGTCTACGAGATCCAGCAGCCGTCGGATGTCACGTTCCGGCTCGACGATTGGGGACGGGTCGACGCGGCGGGCCGTCCTCGCGAGACGCATCTCGACGAGGGGTTGGCCGTGGCGCTACCGGATCTTCGTCCGGAGCTGATCGAACCGGTCCGTCTTCGCGCCGCGCTGGGGGAGTGTCACCTGCTCGTGGCCTGCCGTTACTTCGCGCTGGAGCGGATCGCGCTTCCGGCCGGAGCGCCGATCACGCTCGGTCAGCCGGATGGCCCGGTGGTGCTGACGCTGCTCTCGGGTGAGGCGACGGTTGGCCTGGAAGCGCTCGAAACCGGACAGTCGGCGGTGATCTGGCCCGACCCTGAACCAGGGGTCGAGTTGGTCGCGCGCGCGCCGCTGGTGGCACTCGTCTCGTCGGTCCCGGAACTCCGGCGCGATATCGTCGACCGGGCACGGCGGTCCCGCTCTGGAGACCGCGCGATCGCCGACCTTGGGGGCCCGCTCAATGATGTAGGAGGAGTCCTGTGAGCAAACCTGATCTGACAGACCGCGCGGAGGGGTGCTTGCTTGGGCTTGCCTGTGGCGACGCGCTCGGGGGCGCGGTGGAGTTCGAGACTCGCGAGGATGTCGCTCGCTCATTCCCGGATGGTGTCCGCGAGATCACCGGCGGCGGGCCGCACCGCCTGGAGTGTGGGGAGATTACCGACGACACGCATATGGCGATTGCGATCGCTCGTGCCTGCGACGCGGACGGGATCGACCTCGACCGGGTGGTGGCGAACTTTTTGACGTGGTACCGGAGCGGCCCAAAGGATATCGGGAACGCGACCCGGCGGGCTCTCGCGCTGCTGGATAAGGGCATGCCGTGGACCGAGGCGGCGGAGCGTCTGCAACGCGATTCGACCATCGGCACGGCAGGGAACGGGACAGTGATGCGGTGCGCGCCGGTGGCGATCCGCTTCCGGTCGGACCGGGCGCGCATGGTCCGGGCCTCGATCGACACCGCGCGGATCACGCATGCCGATCCGCGGGCGACCTGGGGTGCGGTCGCGCTGAACCAGGCGATCGTGCACCTGCTCGACGGCGGATCGGTGGGCGATGTGCTGGACGCAGCGGTGGACCGGGTCGAGGAGCGGAGGGTCTTCGAGGCGATCCGCCGGGTGCCGACCCTGACATACGACGCGCTGCGGTCGGGAGGCTATGTGCTCGATAGGCTGGCGACATCGTTCTGGTGCGTGCTAAATCGCCCGAGCATGGAAGAGGCGATCGTCACCGCGGTTACGCTGGGAGACGATGCCGACACGACCGGTGCGGTGACGGGAGCATTGGCGGGGGCCGCCTGGGGTGCGGAGGCACTGCCGGAACGATGGCTCGCGGTGCTTCAGGTCCGTGAGGAGGCAGGGGCTTTGGCACGCTCGCTGTTGGCTTGGGATGGAGCCGATCGGGAGCGCCGGCCGCTTCCCGACTGAGACGGGTGCTCACCGCGCGATCGGCGGAGCCGGCCACGTGGCCGGCTGGTCCTGCTTCGCGTGCGCTATTCGAGGCTTCGTTCGAATAGCGCACGATTCCGGATCAGCCAGGCCGCCGATCGTAACCGCCACCACATGCCCCACGACTGACCCAGGGGAATGGACGAGTGCGGCCCAGTCCTCGCTTCGACCGCGTCTGCCTCGGCGGTGAGGACGGCGACATCGAGGATGGTGTCGAGAAAGCGCCGCCGCTCGTGATCCGACAATCCATAGGCAACGACGAACAGACGGAGCTGCGCGGCGCGTTGCTCGGCCGGTAGGAGATGCTCGTCTTCTGCTATCTCGTCGTCGAACAGCCGGATGTTCAACCAGGCGGTGTGGGCGACCTCCCGGAGCCGGTCGACCGGGCCGGCCAGTTCCCAGTCGATCAGTGCTGCCGGGTACCCATCGCGTGCGACGACGTTCCAGGGAGCGATGTCCCCGTGGCTGATGACACGGTCCGGTCCGACGGGGCGGAGCACCGATGGCTGCCATTCGGCATCCGGCGGGGGCCGGTACGAGGCGGTTGCCGAGTGGAGCGAGCGAAGGAGCTGACCTAATCCACGGATGCCGTCATCGGACCAGACACGCCTGGCGTCGACATCACCTGTGATGTATTCAACCGCCTCGAACCCTTCCAGACTCGAAGCCAGGTGCGCGACATGTGGCGCGCCGCCGAAGCCCACCCGGTCGAGATGGTTCAGCAAGGAGTGCACGGCTGGCGTCCACGGCGATATCGGGCGAACGATCGAATCGCCATACCGATGCACGTTCTTGCGCTCCGACAGGTTCTCCATTCAACCGTCCTTTTTCGGCGGGAATCGGTAGCTCTTGTGCGCAGCACACCATGCACGTGCGCTGCCCAAGCGAGTCAAGCGGACGTTTCGGATCGGGAATCCGGGTCGCGTCCGGTGGCGTCATCTGCGGTTCCCAGCGGTTCCGATGCGAGCCGGATGTAGCGGTCGACGCTGGATCGGTTGCGCGGATCGTCGGCCAGGCCGAGCAGCGCGAGGAGCCGGGTCCGGTCGGCACCGGCACGAGCCTGATCGATCGCGAACGTATGGCGCAGTGTCTGGGGTGAGACGTCCTTGGTGATCTTCGCGGAGCGCCGGACCCGTTCGACCATCCCGTTGACTGCCTGGGGACCGACCGGAAACAGGATGTCCTCGGGGTTCCGCTCAGCGAGAAATCGGTCGTAGAGCGTCGCGAAGCCGGCGGTCGCGGCCAGTTTGCGCTCCTTGGACTGCTTTGTCACATCGTCATAAAAGACGAAAACGACCGGCGTTGACGGAGACATGCGGTCGATGTGATCGCGCCTCAGCCCGAGCAGTTCGGACCGTGAGAGCCCGAGCCGCATCATCAGCCAGACCGCGGTCGCGCTCCAAGGCTCGTCGGCAATGGCCGCCGCAAGGAGCGCTCCCTGCTCATCGGCGAACAAGGGGACCGGCGAGCGAAGCTGGATCGTGTGCGGATAGTAGCCCTCGGTTGGATCGATCCGGAGCACTTTGGCGTCCTCGATCAGGTAGCGGAAAAATCCGCGAACGGAGGTGAGGCGGCGCTTGCGCGTCGTGCGATTGTTGGCCTCGCCGAGCAGGCGGGCGATATCCTGGCGATCGATCCTGTTGAGCGGCTTTGGACCGATCAGGTTTTCCAGGATCTGCAGATCGAAGCTGTAGGACTCTATGGTGTTACGCGGCCTGCGGGCGAGTTCAAGTTCCCTCCT
>CADCWJ010000560.1 GCA_902806365.1 uncultured Thermomicrobiales bacterium | reverse complement strand
GCACCGGCGAGATCGGCGGCATCCCGGTTCTGGCTGGCCTTGAACTTGCCCACCAGCCTGTGCACGGAAATGTCGATCCCCACAATGTCCCGCAACTGCGCATCGGTGTAGGGACGCGGGGCATCGGCCATCTTCCAGGGGACCGGCTGGGACGACTCCATCCGCCTGGTGAGCATGCCCGCCTGACCACGGACCCATTTGGCATCGTCATGGACGGTGATCGATCCGTAGACGTGGACCACCGCATAGTTCCAGGTGGGCACAACTTCATGGGTCGTCTGCTTGGTGACATACCAGTTCGGTGAGATATAGGCGTCGGCCACCTGAAAAACGACCAGGGCACCGTGGTCCGGATCATGGTCGTGCCAGACATCGTTGTTGCGCGCGACGTGGCCCAACAGTCGTCCGTGTTCCCCGGCGGCTCGATCGAACACGAACGGGATGTGATTTGCCGCCAGGCCAGCCGACCCGACGGTGATGAGCATCCCGAGTGCAGAGGCAGCGATCACATCCTCCAGGACACCAGGGTCAGTCATTTCAAAATGAGGTAGGAGATAGACCATGGACCGGGAGCCTTCCTGGATTGCCATGCCTGGGTCTACTTGACGGGCACGGCTCTGCAGTCATTATAATGACCGATAGCGTCCATTGGAATGGACCGGCTGGAAGAAAGCCACACATACCGCCACTTGAGGAGCCGGAGGTTTGAATTGGGGTCGGAGCGCGAGACGAATCTGGTACTGGCACGGGCGGTCCGCGAACGGCGCCAGGCCATGAAGTGGTCGATCGATCAGCTCGTTGCGCGATCCGGAGTCAGCAAGGGTGCCATTGTAGCCGTCGAGAGCGGTTCGACCAATCCGAGCCTTTCCACCCTGGTACGACTGGCCGACGCGTTCGGCGTGGCTGTCACGGACTTGCTTGGGGATCGCCCCGGTGCGCCCGTGCAGCTCGTGCCTCATGCCGCTCTTCCCAGTCTTTGGCAGGGACCTCACGGTGGCAAGGCAGTGCTCGTCCTGACCATCTCGGGCGTGTCTCCCGTCGAGCTTTGGACATGGACGCTCCTTTCCGGAGAGTGCCACGAGAGTCACCCCCATCCGCGCGGAGTCGTGGAGACCGTGACCGTGCTAACGGGAACCCTCCAACTCACCGTCGCCGGGGCAGGCCTGACCGTTCCGGCCGGCACCACTGCGACTTTTCAGGGGGATCGCGAGCACGCGTATGCGGCCGCGGACGCGACGGTGACTTTCCTGATGACGGTTCACCTGCCGGCGAACACCGGAACCAATCCTCACGCCACGACGACACCGGCGCCCTGACCGGGTCGTCCTTGTTTCCCGGAGTTCTCGATCGCTCACTGGGGTACGACCATGCCATCACTATCGGAAATGTTGCGGGATCGCCTTGATACGGTCGAGGTCGAAGCGGGAATCTTCGAGCGGTGGCCCGAGTACCGGGTTCTCGCGATCGTCGCCGAAGGACTCCAGCCCGCGGTGCAGGCATCGCAAGCAACGGGGGAGTCGACGCCGCTCGATGGAGCGGAGGCGCTCGTCCGCGGCCGCGCGGTCGCTGACTGGACACGTCATCCTCACGTCGCGGATTGGATGGCCGCCTATGCGGACTTTGGCGCAAAGCCGAAACGGACGAGCCCCAGCGTGCTGGCGCTCCTGAAGCGAGTGGAGGCCGGGCTTCCGCGGATCGATCCTGTGACCGACCTCTACAACGCTGTTTCGATTGCTCACGCGTTGCCCATCGGGGGCGAAGATCTCGACGCTTACGCCGGCGCTCCGCGACTGGCTCTTGCGACTGGGAGCGAGCCATTCGACACCATCGACAACGGGGAACCCAAGACCGACTATCCAGCCACAGGCGAGGTGATCTGGAGAGACAACGTGGGGGTCACCTGTCGTCGCTGGAACTGGCGGCAAGGGGTGCGCACGCGCATCCTGCCGACCACCACCAACGCGCTTTTCCTGCTCGAAGCGCTCGGCGCCTTGCCCGACGATGAACTGAAACGGGCCGGCGACGAGTTGATGGATGGACTGCGCGCCATTTCGCCGGATGTGGCATTTGGACGCCGATTGATCGGCCCTCGGACCGGAGACGACTGAGCATTGATCGGTGTGCGAGGCGTGACTCACCGGCCGCGACATGCCGCGCGACGCCTTGTTGGTGGGGCAGCCGGGCCGTGCCTGCACCGGCACCGCGTCGATGCCCTCCACCTTCTCCGCCGATCAGCCGATTGCCACCGCGGAGGACCCTTTCCGAAGTCCAGCCGGCCGGATGGCAGGCCGAACGGATTGGGCGCCAAGCGACGGGATTTCAGGTGACCCCTAAGGCCGCCAGACGCACGTCCGAAGGGAAACCGGGTCGTTACCGGCGGCGCGAAGTGATGCTGAGCACGTACCAGAAGAGCAGGGCGATCGACGAGAACAGCGACAGCGCCGCCGCGAGCGGCTGATCCGTCCGGTAGGTTCGCATGATGTTCGAGGTGTTGTAGAGGATCGAGCCCGAGGCGAAGGCGACCATTGCCGCCGCAAACACGATCCCGAGGCTGAACCCGAAGACGATGCTCGCCACGATCAGGCCGAGCGCGACGAAGCCGCCGATCGTCAGTGCCGTGCGCAGGAACGAGAAGTCGGTCCGGGTCAGAAAGACGACCGCCGTCAGCCCGGCCACCATCAGGGCGGTGATCAGCGCGGCGCTGCCGAGCACATCATCGCCCTGGCGGGAGACACCGTACATCAGCGGCAGGAACAGGATCGCCTCGGCGACCACGAACAAGCCCAGCCCCAGGTAGGTCCGGCCCGCCGATGTCGAGGACCGGGCCCAACCATCCGCGATCCGCGACACGATCATGAACGCCAGCATCACCGCCAGCCAGTTGTAACCGCCCGTCATGACGCGGGCGAGATCACGCGCGCCTGGCCATTGCAGCAGGAGCCATTCGAGCGCGGCGAAGGCGGCGATCGCCAGCGCGACGTGGAGATAGGTCTGACGGATGAACACGGCCCGGGCGGTCGGCGCGCTGGCATCGACGCGGACGGCCGGGCTGGCGGTACTCATGGGGACTCCTCGATCGGCGCGAAGGGCAATACTCTTCGGCTCCATTCGCACGACCCGGCCCACGGCGAGACGCCGACCTTGCGTTCGCCAAATCAGTCACCCAGCCAGCGACGCATCGCCACCGGTCGTGCCCACCTGCACGCCGTGGCTCACGCCGAGAGGGCGAGCCGGACGTGGAGCGCCAGGTGCAGCCGCAGGCGGATGTCCGAGGCGTTGAGGTCGAGCCCGGAAATGTCACCGATCCGCTCGAGCCGGTAGAGCACCGTGTTGCGATGGACGTGCAAAAGCGTTGCCGCCTCCTTCGGGCTGCAGTTCGCCGCGAAGAACGCCTCCAGCGTCCTCACCAGCTCCGCGCCGTGGTCCCGGTCGTAGGCGATCAGCGAGCCGAGCGCCTCATCCTGGAAGGTCCGCAGCTCCGGCAGGTGCTCTGCCGCGTAGATCAGGCGGTAGACGCCAAGCTTCTCGAACGTGGTGACGTTGCCTGGCCCGTGCAGCCGCCGCCCGATCGTGAGGGCCTGGCGGGCGTCCTGATGCGAGAGCCGGATCCCGTCCAGACCGGATCGCACCCGGCCCACCCCGAGCGAGACGACCTCGGTCGACGCCGTCAGCGCGATCGCTCCCTTGAGCTCATCGCGGATCGTGTCGACGATGCCGTCGAGGTCCGATTCGTCGTCCACCGGCCAGACGATCTCGGCGCTCGTGTTCCGGACCCGCCACAGGATGCGCGCATCGCGCGCTCGCGCGGCCCGGTGCACTCCCTCCTCGAGCACCGACCAGCGGCCCTCCCGGGCGCGGGCCGGTCCTCCCGGAGCGGGATCGACGCGCGCGATGATGGTGCAGTATGTCCGGCTGAGATCGTGGCCCAGGCGCTTGATCTGCTGCAGCAGGGAAACCTCGCTGCGGAGCGCGCCGTCGAGGATCTCGTCCAGCACGTTCAGCTCGATCTCCCGCCGGGCGCCGTCCGCCGCGTGCTCGCGGGAGAGCGTGACGGCGCAGGCGGCAGCCCCTCGCGAAGCGAGCACGCCATCCTCGACGCTCTCCTCGCCTTCCCCGACGAAAAGCGTGACGCTGCCCAGCAGCCCTTCCCGCCCGCTCACCGGCGAGACGATCCGGACCCACGCCGGGGACGCCCGCCAGGTGGCCCAGGGCGGCTCGGCGAGGCTAGTGGTGGCGACCGATCGCAGCCAGGAAAGGACCGGGCCGCGGGTGGCGAGCAGGAGCGCCTCCGCCTCGCTTCCCGAAAGCCGGGACGACCCCGCCTGGAATGCCAGGACACGGCCATCCCGCCCTTCGAACACGACCGCACGCCGCGACAGCGTCGCCAGCTCCAGGGCAAGCGACGGCAGCGGCTCGCCCCCGATCGCCAGCTCCATCAGCCGTCGCCCGGCATCCTGCCCGCGCCGCTGGATGTCGCGCCGCCGCTCCGAGATGTAGCGGGAGGTGGCACGCTCCAGCATCCCGAAATCCACGCCGTCGGGCAGGACGATCAGCGGAAGCTCGTACTCGTTGGCCGCATTCTTCGCGGCGGTCGAGACCGTTTCGGCGACCGCGACGGCGGCGATCCCGAACACCGCGAGCTGCCGGATCGCCTCGTCAAGCCGGAGCCGCTCGTCCAGCATCTCCAGGACATGCGGCGGCAGCAGCACCAGCTCGCCCCCCGAGAGGTGCTCGAAGGCCGGTGGCGCCGGTCGCAGCCGGGTCGCCCAGGTGACGTCGCGGCCCAACCCGCTCTTTCCGGCGACGACCCGCGTTCCAGGCGGCAGCGATTGGCGGATGACGTCGCCAACGGGGATCGTCGCCATCCCCCGCTCGGCCCCCGTCCGCTCGCCCGCGATCCCGGAGGGAGAGGGTTCGCTAGAGGTCGCCATAACGAAGGTGCTCCCATGGGCTGACGTGCCGCCGGTAGTCGATCCACTCGGCTCGCTTGACGGTCAGCAACTGTTCGAAGATGTAGCCGCCCAGTGTTTCCCGCACCACGTCGTCGGCGGCAAACGCATCCAGCGCCTCGCCGAGCGTCGAGGGGAGACGGGGGACGCCGAGACGGTTCAGTTCATCTTCATCGTAGGTCACGAGGTTCTCGTCCAGTGGCGACGACGGCTCTTCGCCATTCCGGATCCCGTCGAGTGCGGCGCCGAGCGCGACGGCAATCGCGAGGTAGGGATTGGCCATCGCATCCGGGGAGCGCAGCTCGAGATCGACCGCCGATCCGGTCGAAGCCGACGGCACCCGGATCAGGGAAGCCTGGCTCACTCGCGCCCACGTCGCGTGGCGCGGCGCGCGGTGTCCATCCGCCAATCGCTTATAGGAATTGACCGTGGTACAGAGCACGGCGCTCATCCCCGGCGCGTGCGCGAGCTGCCCCCCGATCACGTGACGCGCGGTCGTCGCGAGCCCGTCTCCGGAGGAGGTGTCGCTCAGCAGATCGGTTCCATCGGCATACGAACGGAGGCGCTGAAAGAGGTGCATTCCGGAGCCGGGAGCGTCGGGGAACGGCTTGGCCATGAACGTCGCCCGCAATCCCCGCCGGTTGGCCACCGACCGAATCACTTGGCGGGTGATGATGATCTGGTCCGCCATCCGGATCCCGCCGGCGTGGAGCAGGTCCAGCTCCTGCTGACCCGGGCCGGTCTCGTGGTGAGCGCCACCGACCCCGACCCCCATTTCCTGGAGCGTCGCCACGATCTCGTCGCGCGTGCCGGAGAGGACATCCTCGCTGACATCGAAATACCCGGAGGCGTCCGCGGCGGGCAGGATCGGCGCTTCGGCCTGGTTTCCGCGGGAGAGCAGGTAGAACTCCATTTCGACGCCGACCTGAAAATCGAATCCGGCATCGGCGGCGCGCCGGAGCTGGCGCTGGAGCGTCGAGCGGGGATCGCCGGCGAACGGTTGCCCGTCACGCCGGACGACCCAGCAGAAGAGCTGCGCGCGCTGCGGCTCGCCATCGCGCTTCGCCAGGATCGTGAGCGTCGACGGGTCTGGCGCAAGATAGAGATCGAGCTCGACCTGGCGCGTCCCGCCCGCCATCGCCGCGCCATCGAACCGGTAGCCATGCGCGAAGGTCTTCTCGACCAGGTTTCGCGGAATCGTCAGGGCCTTCATGCCGCCCGCGATGTCGCTGAACTCCAGATCGACCAGCACGACCTCATGCGCGGCGATCCGTTCCAGCGCTTCGGCGATTGCCTCCGGCGCCGGCCGCGCTGGCACTCCGCTGTCATCGAACCCCATCGTCATGCTTTCGCTCCTGATCGTGCCCGCGCTGCCGTTCCGCCTGCCAGCGTGCCGATACCCGCTTGTGACATTGTGAACAATATGTGCGAAGAATCCAAATCGAGACGGAACCACTGCATGTCAGCTTACGACGAAAGCGCGTCCGCTTCCTGTGCAGGTTGCCTGAATCGGGTCGATATCCGGACGGTGGCTGCGCCGGCTGCGGTCCTTCGCCTTTAGAGCGGCAGGAATCAAGGGTCCCAGGCGGACAGCACGATCCCTTGTGCAACAGCCGACAGCACTTGGGCACAACGTCCAAATCGACGCGCGTATATTCTTGGCGTTCCGTACCTTCTCGGGGTTGCCTTGCCGGTCCTACACTGGATATCCCCACGATGCCGTGGAAACCGGTCGCCACGAGCGCGTCAACGAGTGTCCGACTCCCAATACCTCCATGTGCCAGTGCCACCATGGCCACTCCGGTATCGCGTGAGGTGATCGCTCGGCCCTCCATCTTCCACGAGAACAGGCAAGCCGGAGACTCCGGTGCGGAATACCACGGCAAGCAAGGACCCAACGATGACGCAGTCAGCCTTTTACCCCGCCTCCCCAAGTCATCAGCATTCCACGAACGGCTCGCTCTACGATCCGGCCTACGAGCGCGACTCGTGTGGCGTCGGGCTCGTGGTCGACATCGAGGGCCGCGCCTCCCGCGAGATCGTGACCAAGGCCCTGGCCGGCCTGGTCAACCTGACGCATCGCGGCGGCGTCGGTGCCGATGCCCGGACCGGCGATGGGGCCGGACTCCTGATCCAGGTGCCGCACGCGCTCTTCGCGCCGGTCCTGGCCGGCGCGGGCGCTTCCGATCTCCAGGCCGGCGAGTACGGCGTGGCGATGGCCTTTCTGCCGCGCGATGCCGAAACTCAGTCGACCGCCCGGTCCCTGGTCGAACAGGCGCTGGGTGAGCGTGGGCTGGGGATCATCGCCTGGCGCGAGGTGCCGGTGCAGCCGGACGTGCTGGGCGAGACGGCCCTTGCGACCCGCCCCCATATCGCCCAGGTCCTGATCCACCGCCCCGACGGGGTGGATCTCGACACGTTCGAGCGCCAATTGATGCTGGGCCGCCGCGCGATCGAGCGCGCGGTCGCGGCCGCCGGGCTGACCGACGCCGATGTCTTCATCGCCTCCTGCTCGGCGCGGACCCTGATCTACAAGGGCTTCTTCCTGCCGAAGGACCTTGCCGCCTTCTTCGTCGATCTGCAGGATCCCGCGGTGGAGAGCGCGATCGCCCTTTTCCACCAGCGCTACAGCACCAACACGTTCCCGACCTGGGGGCTCGCGCAGCCCTTCCGGCAGATCGCCCACAATGGCGAGATCAACACCGTCCAGGGGAACCGGCTGTGGATGCGGGCGCGCACTCCGTCCCTGGCGCTGGCCGACGGTACGCCATCCGGGGACCTCGAGCCGGTCGTCTCGATGGCGGGCAGCGATTCGCTCAGCCTCGACAACACGATCGAGCTGCTGCGGCACAGTGGTCGCTCCTTCGCGCACGCGTTGATGATGTGCGTTCCCGAGCCGTGGGAGCAACTCCCGGAGATGGAGCCGGACCGCCGCGCCTTCTACGATTTTCACGCCGGCCTGATGGAGCAATGGGATGGTCCCGCCGCGCTCGGCTTCAGCGATGGCGTCGTCGCCGGTGCCGCGCTCGATCGCAACGGCCTGCGCCCGATGCGCTACGCGATCACCTCGGGCGGCCTGTTCGTCGCCGGGTCCGAAGCGGGAACGGTCGAGCTCGATCCATCCTCGATCATCGAGAAGGGGCGGCTCGGGCCGGGTCAGATGATCGTCGTCGACACCGCGCGCGGCGTGGTGCTCCACAACGACGAGGTCAAGGCCGAGGTCATCGCCAGGGCGCCGTACGCCGAATGGCTTGGAACCAACCGGGTCAAGCTCGACATCGCGCCGGACATCGACGAGCCGTCGCCGGTGCCGGTCGAGGCCGATGCCAAGACACGGGCCGCCCTGACCAGGCCCGATCCCGCGATCGTCGCCCGCCAGCGCGCCTTCGGCTATACCGCCGAGGACATCCGCCTGATCGTCACGCCGATGGCGGGCGAGCGCAAGGAGCCGACCTGGTCGATGGGGGACGACGCGCCGCTGGCGGTGCTCTCGGATGTGCCCCGCCCCCTGACCGCCTATTTCCGGCAGCGCTTCGCCCAGGTCACCAACCCGCCGATCGATTCGCTCAGGGAGCGAACCGTGATGGCGCTCGATGCCTTTGTCGGGCCGCGCGGCAACCTCCTCGCCGAGTCTCCCAAGGGGGCACGGCTCCTTCACCTGCGCAGCATCGTGCTGGCCGCCAACGACCTGGAGGCGATCCGCGCGGTCGACGCGCTGAAGATTGCCGAGGTGGGCACGCTGTTTTCGATCGCCGACGGCGAGGGCGCGATGGCGGCCGCGCTCGACCGGATCGTCGCCGAAGTGGAAGCGGCCGCGCGCTACGGTGCCGGGATCGTGATCCTTTCCGACCGGGCGCTGGACCAGGCCCAGGCGACCGTCCCGATGTCGCTCGTGGTCGGGGCCGTCCATCACCACCTGATTCGCCAGGGCCTGCGCCACGCGACCGATCTCGTCTGCGAGACCGGCGAGGTCTGGGACGTTCACCAGCTCGGCGTGCTGGTCGGCTTCGGCGCTTCCGCCGTCCACCCGTATCTCGCGCTCGATGCCGCCTCCGGCCTTGCCGGGACGCGCGGCTACGAGACTACCCGGCCGCTGGAGCTGCGACGGAACTACATCTACTCGCTGGAGTACGGCTTTCTCAAGGTCACGTCGAAGATGGGCATCTCGACCGCCAGCGGCTATCGCGGTGCCCAGATCTTCGAGGCCGTCGGGCTGGCGAAGGATCTGGTCGACCGCTGTTTCACCGGGATGCCCTCGCGGCTCGGCGGCATCGGGCTGGCCGAGATCGAGGCCGACGTCCGCATCCGTCACGAGGCCGCGTTCGCCGAGATGGCGGCGCGCCTGCCCGATCAGGGCCTGATCAAGTTCAAGCGGGACGGGGAGGCGCATGCCTTCTCGCCCTCCATCGTCAAGGCGATCCAGAAGGCGAGCCAGGAGAACGACCGCGAGGCGTACGAGACGTACCGCGAGCTGGTTCGCCAGCAGCCGATCACCACGATCCGCGACCTGATGGAGCTGAAGCCGGCCGGTGCGCCGGTGCCGCTCGACGAGGTCGAGCCGGCCGGCGAGATCACCCGGCGCTTCGTCGTCACCGCGATGTCGCTCGGCTCGCTCAGTCCGGAGGCGCACCAGACGCTGGCGATCGCGATGAACCGGATCGGCGCCCGCTCCAACTCCGGCGAGGGCGGCGAGGACCCGCACTGGTACGACGCGGAGGGGGATGACATCCCCCACAACAAGGTCAAGCAGGTGGCGTCCGGCCGCTTCGGCGTCACCGCCCGCTACCTCTCCAAGGCCGAGGAGCTGGAGATCAAGATCGCCCAGGGCGCCAAGCCGGGCGAGGGAGGGCAACTTCCGGGCTTCAAGGTGACAGAGTTCGTGGCCCGGATGCGGCACGCGGTGCCGGGTCTGCCGCTGATCTCGCCGCCGCCGCACCACGATATCTACAGCATCGAGGATCTGGCCCAGCTCATCTACGATCTCCGCCAGATCAACCCCCGCGCGAAGATCGGCG
>CADCWJ010000559.1 GCA_902806365.1 uncultured Thermomicrobiales bacterium | reverse complement strand
GGCACGATCTGGTCAGCGCGGTGGGACGGCCACGCGCTCTACCGGTATGACGCGCAGGGCGGTGTGCTCGGGAACGTGCCGTTCCCGGTTCGCAAGGTCTCCAGCGTCACCTTCGGCGGAGACGACTACACCACCGCCTTCGTTACCACTGCCGGCGGCGGCGAACGCGGCGAGTTGGAAGGAGCCACCGCCGGCTCGCTCTACAGGATCAATCTGGGCGTGCGCGGCCGACCGCCGTTCCGCTCCCGGATCGGGCTCGTATAGCTCCCCCCTCCCTGCTTGCTGACGACGCGGTTCCTGCCGCCCCGCCAGCGGGGCGGTCAGGAGCCGATCGCCCCGCGGATCGTCGCAATCCCGTCGGGAATGCCCGCCTCGGGGTGAGCCTTGCCCTCGAACTCGATCGAGATGTATCCGCTGAAGCCAACATCCTTCAGCATCCCGGCGATCCGCCCGTAGTCCAGATCCGCCTCGACAAGCAGCCCGCCACCGGCGTAGACCTTGGCGTGGAGCACGGCGAGGTCGGGCAGGAACTTCGCCATCTCGGCGTACTGATCGGGCCGGTGCAGGAAGTTGCCGGTGTCGAGCACGTACTTCAGCCACGGCGAGGCGACCGCGTCGTGGATCCGGACGCAGCCGTCAGCGGTCCCGGTCAGCCCCCAGTGGTTCTCCAGCACCAGCGTGACGCCACGCTCGCCGGCATAGGTTGCCGCTTCGGTCAGCGCCTCGATCGCCCAGTCGTAACTCTGGTCAATCGTGAAACCCTCCTTCGGCGGCTCCTCGCCATTGTTCGCCAGCATCTCCGGAAACGAGGCGAGCGTATGCCACCGCCCGCCGTGCGCCCGCACGAACGGTGCTCCCAGCTCATACGCGTGATCGACCGTCCGCAGCAGCTTGTCCTGCTCCCGCCGGCGCCCTTCGGGCGTCGTCTGGACCGGGTTGTGCGAGGCCGCGACCGTCACCGGAGAGATGCCCCGGATCGCCAGGTACTGCTTGAGCTCGTGCAGCGCGGGCGGGTTCAGCTTGTCGTTCCGCTCGAGATGCTCGACGAGGAACTCGATGCCATCGACACCGTAGCTCACGCACCCGTCGATCATCGACTCGATCGTTGGGGTCTCGGCGCCCTCGGGGCCACCACCGAAGCGATGGAAGGAATAGGAAGAGATCGCGATCTTGTTCGTCACGGTACTGACTTCTCCAGGGTAGACACGGTGCGCGCGGCGGTGCGTTCGTCGCACCGGCGTCCCGGCCAGGGTCACGACACCGGCATCAGGATGCCCGCGTCAGGATGCCAGCCCGACGCGGATTCGTCACCACCCGTCAGCGCCAGTACTCCGGGTGACGCTCGCGAAACTCCTCGACGGTCATGCCGAACCGCAGCTCGTCGGAGAACTCGCCGCCGGTATAGACAGAGCGCCGGATCGTCCCTTCGAGGGTAAAGCCAAGGCGTTCGTGGAGCCGCCGCGATGGCTCGTTGATCGCGTAAACGCCCACGTTCGCCTTCTGGTACCGCCGCTCCTGGAAGTAGTAGCGCAGCACGAGGCAGATCGCCTCGGAGGCATATCCCTTGCCGCGATGCCCGGCGAAGACGTGGAGCCCGTAGCTGACGATACCGACTCGCGGGTTGCTGTTGTGGGTCGCGATCCCGCCTACTAGCTCACCTGAGTCAAGCGCCTCCATCTGGAACGAGTAGGCGTCATCGCGAAACCCCTCGTTGGCCTGAGCCGTTGCCCATCCCTCGACGCGAGCGCGGGACGCTGGCGGGTAGAGCTGATCGAGCATGCCGTAGTCGTCGCTTTCATTGAATCGGACGTGTGCCTCGGCGTCCCCCGGCTCGACGGCCCGGAGCCGGATCAGCGTCCCTTCCCAGTAGTTCGCCATCCTCCGTGCCCTCCCACATGCTGAACGAGCTGGCCCGAATCATCACCGCAGCGTTTGCCGCACACCCCCAATCGCGCGTTGGGAAGCACACGACGTGACCACCGATGCGAGGGGTTGTTGGATCCGACCCATGGTTGTCCGGTGGCGCTGTCTCGAAAGGCGAATGGACCAAAGAGCTCCATATCCGGTGGGGATCGTCGCACAGATGTCGTTGCACCTTGTATCCTTGGGGCATTGGATTCAAGCCATGACGTGACGGGAGCCAGGGTTTGGAAGATCAGGTATTGAGTCAGACCGACCTGGTTCCACCCGAGCAGGCGGGTGAGCTCCCGGGCCACGCGGTTACCCCGCCCAAGGGGCGCGGCGACGCCCTGGGTTTCGCCCGTCTGCTGCAACAGTTGCGTAGCGAACGCGGCTGGTCGAAGGCGGTACTGGCGACTCGCGCCGGCCTCGACCCGAGCTCCATCACGCGCTTTGAACAAGGCTCGCGCGCGCCGGAACGAGAGACCGTGCTCCAGCTGGCCGACGGCATGGCGCTCCCCAAACGCGACCGGGACAGCCTGCTCGCGGCGGCCGGGTTCCGCTCCGAGCTGTGGGACGATCCCCTGCTGATCGAGCTTTCGCAGGTGCTTGCCGAGGACTCGCTCCCGGCGGCGGTGCGTAGCGAGGTTCAATCCGTGATCCGGATGGCGATCGCCTACTGCAGGCTCCAGCGCCTCGACCATCCCTGAGTTCCCGTCCGTTGTCTCCTCAGACGTGTGACTCGGACCCAGCCGGAGAACTTTCCGGCGCGGGGGTGTCGTCACCGGTCGCGAAGCCGACGATCCCGACCCCCTCGATCCCGATCGCGGGTGGATCGAGATGGACGCTCGTCACG
>CADCWJ010000558.1 GCA_902806365.1 uncultured Thermomicrobiales bacterium | reverse complement strand
GCGAATCTCGGGAATGCCATCGACCGGAATGATGCGAATACCGTCATCGTGTGACACCGGAGCGAAGGCGTCTGGCACCGTCATGCCGATTCCGCCCAGTCCTGCCGCCCCTCGCGGGACACCCGGATCGGGTCAAGTGCGCTCAGTAGCGGGTCGAGGAGTCGCTGATGCACATCCATGGGCAACCGATCCCAATCGTCCGGCGTATCCAGGTCAAAACTCGTACCCGGGCCGGACGCCGTGTCCACGGGAACGCCGAGGCGTCTTGCCTCGGCAAGATGGTGCTGAAAGCTGACTGCCCCAAACTGGAACTCGAATCTCGCGACGATTGTGCCGGCCGTCCGGCGAGGTCCGCCCAGCAACAGGCCATTTGTGCCGGTCGCGAATCGATCCGGCGCGATCACGACCGGTGCCCGCCGGTCCGCAAGCTCGTACACATCCGCCGGCTCCAGCAGCGGCAGATCGGCGGACATCACCAATAACCGGTCCGCTCCGTTGGCAAGCGCCCAGGTTCGGCCATATCCAAGCGCGGCATTGAGGCCGGGCTCGCTTTCAGGCTGAACGAGGTAATCCAGATTGGACGCCGGCCGGTGTGAATTAAACGAGAATGGCGTCCCCTCGCTTACGACCGCAATCCGGTCTGCCACGCCGGTACGTTGGATGGTGGACACCACGTGCCACGCCATCGCCTCGACCAGCGCGGCACGCCGGGCAGGGTCGAACAACGGGGAAAGGCGGGTCTTGCCAACGGGACGGCCACGAACCGGCACGACGGCAATGGTCCGGATCACGATACCGCCTCCCGTGCCAACTCGGCGGCATCGAGAACGACGCCCGCTAGCCGGGCCCGGTCGCTGCGATCACCCATCACCGCGTCAGTCACAACGACGCGCATACCAAGCGCCTCGATGCGCTCCCGGTCCGAGACATCCCGCACGTCGATGATGAACACGTCCAACACGTCTTCATACATGCGCGCCACGCCATACGCCGACGATTCGTGCCCCAGACTCTGGAGCATCCGATCCGCCGGTCCCTTGATCGCCTTGCCACCAACAATCGGGCTCACGCCAATCCGGACTCCCCGCGCCTCGCGGACCCG
>CADCWJ010000557.1 GCA_902806365.1 uncultured Thermomicrobiales bacterium | reverse complement strand
GAGCTGGAGGAGCGGGCACGGGGGTTGGTGGAGACCGTGCGGAGCGCTCGGGACGGTTAATGTTTGGACGCGACGAACGGAACCGGGTTCACCTATTCTTCATCCGACGCCGATCCGGCCGTTGCCCGCAGTGGACGTGATTCCGTCCGCGGCGCGATGCATTTCGGATGAAGGAGAATCTTGTTGCGGAGCATTGCACGGCTGCGGTTCGCGGCCAGGTTTATCCCGTTCATGATCCTTGGCATTGTTCCTGGCCTCACGCCGGCCTCCTCTGGCGCCGCCGACGGGCTGAAGGCACCGGAGCAGATTGCCGCGATCGAGCGGCCGACCGCGTTGGACTTCACGCCAGAGGGCAACCTCTACGCCGCCTCGCAGGGCGGCAAGCTGTATCTCATCCCGGGCGGAGAGCATGTCGGCGATGGCACCGGGACGCCCGGCCTCGCCCTCGACCTGTCGGACAAGGTGTGCGACGTGGCGGGGGAGCAAGGGCTCCTCGGGGTCGCGGTCGATCCGGCGTTCACGAACCCGACCAACCGCTTCGTCTACCTCTACTATTCGGCCAAGAAAGGACGCGGTTGCGGCGAAACGGTCAACCGGGTCTCCCGCTTCGCCGTCCGCCCCGACGGGAAGCTTCTCCGCGGCAGCGAATTGGCGCTGATCGACAACATTCCAACCCCGGGAGCGAACGGCAACCACAACGGAGGTGATCTCCAGTTCGACCGCGATGGGTTCTTGTACGTTTCCGTCGGCGACGGCGCCTGCTCGCTCCAGGATGCAGACGCCTGCCAGTACGAGAACGGCAACGCCCGGCTCAAGAATGTCCTGCTCGGCAAGATCCTGCGGATCACGAAGACGGGCGGCATCCCCCCCACCAACCCGCACCTGGGGGAGGGTACGGCGCGCTGCAGCGAGACGGGGATGACCGCGAACCGCGGGACGTGGTGCCGCGAGATCTGGGCGACGGGGTTGCGCAACCCGTTCCGGATCGTCTTCGACTCGGACCGCACGAAGCTCCACATCAACGATGTCGGCGGCCAGGTTTGGGAGGAGATCAACCTCGGCCGGCGGGGCGCCGACTACGGATGGAACCTGTGCGAAGGTGACAACCAGCCGCAATCGGCGACGAAGTCGTGTCGCGAGACCCGCTTTGTCGCCCCGGTCTTCTCGTACCGGCACACCGACGCGTTGCGGTCGATCACCGGAGGCGCGTTCGTTCCGGATGATTCCGCCTGGCCGGATCGCTTCGACGGCGGCTATCTGTTCGCCGACCTCGGAGGGGGAATCTACCTGATGCCGGCCGGCAACGTACCGTTGGCCGATCCGGAGATCACGGCCGAAAACCCGATCCACCTCGTGTTCCGTGAAGATGCGCTCTACTACTCCGACATCCGGTTCGGTCAACCAACCGGAGCGATCTTCCGCGTCGAAGCGGAGAGGGCTGCACCCTAGCGGCTTCCTCTGGCAGCCACGATCCGAGAGACGAAGCCGCCCTCCTGGACTCGGGTGGTGTAGCATCCTCCTGTCCCGCCCGACGACCTCCCCGCGCCGTCCGCCGAGCCCTTGGCTGGGGAGTTACCTCCATGGTTCGATCCGTCCGCCCGCTGCCGCGGCCCGCCCGGGTGGCGCTGGTGCTCCTCCTGCCGATGTCGCTGCTCTGCGGCATCGGTGCCTCGGTCGCCCGGCAAACCGAACCGATCT
>CADCWJ010000556.1 GCA_902806365.1 uncultured Thermomicrobiales bacterium | reverse complement strand
CGGCGATAGCTGGAATGTGTATGCCCTGAGTGTGCCATGATTTCACCCGCACTCGACATGGATGCTGATCGTAGCGGGAACATCATGGGGGAAATCCAACGATGGCAGCGGATCATCGCGAGCCGGCATCCGAGCGGGTGACCGTCTGGACCATCGAGATGGGCGAGATCGCGGCACGGATTGGCCGGCTGGATCGGGAGGGCCTGCGTACAGCCGCTGCCTCCGCCGTAACCTGGATCGACCTGGTCGACCCATCCACGGCAACCTTGCGGTGGCTTGAGGAAACCTGCGAATTGCATCCCCGGGTTGTGAGCAAGACGCTCAAGCCACATCGCACGGCGGCCATTACCCTTTGCGACGATACAACTCATATCGTGCTGCACTATCCGCGGCTGCGGGAGGAGGCGCACCTCATCAGGCAGGAAGTGCAGGTAATCATGCGCGGGCGTCTCCTGATCACCATGCACGAACCGGGTGCGATCGATGTCGTCGACGTGCTCGATCACTGGCGAGATGTGCCGGAAAGCTGGCGATCCACCACCGGTTCGCTGCTGTACGCGACCTTCCGCCGGATCATCGCCGAGTTCGTGGCTGCCACCGACTCCCTCGACGTGGCCCTTGAGCGCGTGCATGACCAGGTGGTCACCCGGGAACAGGTCACAATGCCCAGGCGTCAGATGCTTTTCGCTCTTTTTGATGTGACCGAGCAAATCGCTGACTTGCACGAGATGGCCGAGCCTGCCGTGAGCCTAATGCAAAGGCTGAAGCGGAACTCCGAATGGTTCGCCGACGAGGCGGGTACCGACCACTCGCAAGATCTGCTCGACGAAGCGTCTCTCCTGGCGACCCGGCTCGGATTGATGGGCGATACCGCGGGACGCCTGCTTGACTCATTTTATGCGCTGGTCACGCTTCGAAGCACAGATATGTCGAACCGCCTCACGATCGTCGCGACGATCTTCTTGCCGCTGTCGTTTCTCAGTTCCTATTTTGGCCAGAACTTCCAGTATCTGACCGACCAACTCGGCAGCGCCGGGCAGTTTGCAGCCTGGGGTGTTGCCGTGCCGCTCCTCTCGCTGAGCGTCATTCTCGTCCTGCTGCAGCGGTTCGGTGCGTTCAACTGATCGGTGATGACCGTGACGGAACGGTGCGTTCCAGGTACAAGGCATCGGTGGGTGCGGACGAGAATCGACCAGGATTCGCCCTGACAATCACACGTCGTGCCGTCGCAGGTTCGCCCACCTGAGCGGAGCCCGCCGCCGGATCACGTCGTCGGTGACGGGGGAGTCCCAAATCCAGAGGTTGGCCCCGATCGGATTCATGACAATCTCGCGGGCGAATCGTAGGGACGGCCTCGTCCGGTGGGACGGCCCCATCGTAGGGGAGGCTCCGGTCGCCTCCCGAGGCGGTCATGGAACCCGTCCGTCGGAGAGACGCCATCGAGAGGGGAGACCCCTCCCACGGCATCGGTGGCCTCCCCATTTTGCCCAAGTCGCGCGACGGAAGGGAACATCACGGGAGCCGGTTTTCGGCCGCTGCCGGACGACCCCACAGGGCTGCCCCGACATGTTGACGGATCGGTGGGGAACGTGGGAGCTGCCCCACCGTTCGATCCGTTCGGCAGGGGCGACCCTATGGGGTCGCCCAGGTTGCCACCCTCGCCAATCGAGCCGAAACGGATGTTACCGGTTCTGCCAGACCTCCGGGAAGCCTTCCATGTTCTCGCAGCCGCAGAGCGCGTAATGCTGCGGCGGCATGTCGGGCTGGAGGTAATCCGCCAGGTTCTCGGACGTGATGACCGGCTGCGGCAGCACCCATTCCGCTG
>CADCWJ010000555.1 GCA_902806365.1 uncultured Thermomicrobiales bacterium | reverse complement strand
GATCGGGGCTCCGGAAGAGAAGACGATGTGGGCGGCCTCCGGGTCGCTCTTGATGTTGTGCTCCGCCAGCGGGCCGGACCGTTCGTGCGTCCGGATATGCCCGCCCATGATAGTCAGCTTCGCGACGGCCTGGGTAAACCGCGGCTCGCGGATGATCGCGGCGGCGATGTTGGTCAAGGGACCGACCGCCAGCACGGTGATCTCGCCGGGCGCGGCCAGCACCCGCTCGATCAGCACGTCCACAGCGTGCGCGGCAGCATGCGTGGCAGCGTGCTCTGACGTCCCGTCCGGCCCACCGTCATCCGCGTCCAACAGCCCCTTTCCCTCATGTCCGGGCCAGTAGACCGGCTCGGTCTTCATCAACGGCTCGCGGATTCCCTCGTACACCGGGACATCCTCGCGGCCCCGGAGCCGGAGCAGCTTCCGGCACATCCGGGCCCGCAGCGCAACATCGCCGTAGACGGTCGTGATCGCCTCGATCCGGATCTCGGGAGAGCCGAGCAGGAAGGCGAGCGCCAGGCAATCATCGACATCGGTGCCCATGTCGGTATCGAAGATCACGGGGCTCGGGGCTTCTGGGATGCTCATGCTGGGTGCTTCTCCTGGAGGTGGCGTGAGATGACCGGATGCGTGGCGAGCATCTCCTATCCGGGGCAGCCTGGCAAGGTACGATCCCGGATCGTCCGCCCCCTTCCCCGCCCGCCTGTTCGGGGCTTGGGGGTCTGACGGCGTCGGAGTATCGCCCGTCGACGCACGGGCTGGCACGTCCTCACCGGGTCGTTGGACACTCGTGCGCTACGTAGCGAGTTTCCAGGCGCGGAAGCGGGCCAGGAGCGTCTCCCGGGCCTCGGCCGAAAGGTCGTCTTCGCGGAGGATGCCGACCGCGCCCACGATCTCGCGCATCTGTCGAAGGTAGACGGGGCAGTCCGGGCAGTCGATCAGATGCTCATCGAAGCGCGTCCGCGTCCGGGGATCGAGGGCATCTTCCAGGTAATCGGTGACGAGCGCGACGAATTCCCGGCACGTCAGGTCGCTCGTGGCAGCGGCCTCGCCATTATTCATCTTGCGCGCCATGGCCATTGCCCTTCAGGTAGGGTGTGAGATCGGCCCGGAGCCTGGTCCGTGCCCGGTGCAGGATCACCCGCTGGTTGCCCGCGCTGATACCGAGGATCGCGCAGGTCTCCTCCCCGGTGAGGCCGTGAAGGTCACGCAGGAGGATAACGCCCCGCCAAGGGTTCGGCAATTCGTCGATCTTCTCCAGGATGAACCCACCCATTTCCTGCGCGAGCAGGTGACGCTCCGGGCTGCTCTCCTCGTCCGCGAGCGGATAGGTCCAGTGCCCCGCCCCTTCGTGCCCGGGCGGGAAGAAGTGGTCCGGGCCGAGCCCGCCCGGGT
>CADCWJ010000554.1 GCA_902806365.1 uncultured Thermomicrobiales bacterium | reverse complement strand
GTGCAGACGCGGCCGGCGTAGTGCCCGCGTGGCGCGAGGATCCCGCCGTCCGGAGGGACCACATACGGACCGTCGATCGCAGGCGCCATCCAGTAGCGCTGCGTGCGGTCCTCCATGACCGCCGCGGTGAGATAGAAGGTTCCGTTGATCGTGAACACCTGCGGGCATTCGAGATCCCAGAACCGGCCGGGCGCGAAGAGCGGCGGCTGAACCTCCCAGATCGTGAAATCGGTCGAGGTGATGAGCCCGACGCAGCCACGGCGCATGATCGGCCCAGTGGCGGTGCGGGCGTTGACCGCCGCGTACCAGGTGTCTCCCACCCGGATCGGCTTGGGGTCCCGCCAGGAGGTCATGCTCAGCGGGCCGGGCTCCGTCTCGTACCAGCGTGGATCGGCCTGCGCGACCGGGTTTCGGTCGTGCTTCCGCCAATCGATCAGATCATCCGAGGTCGCCAAGGCGGTGCGCTGGACCATGCCATCCTCGGCGCGGGCGAGCGCGGTGTAGAGCATCCGAAACGTACCCTCGTGCTCGGAGACGCTCATCGTCCAGATCTGGTCATCGTCGCAGTCTCCTGGCTCGCCGGTCCGGATCGCGTGGGGCAGGGTGTTCCAGGCGAGGCCGTCGGTGGAGACGACGTGCTGGACGACATCATGATTGGGAAGGGTCAGGTGGAAGAGGTGAAGCTCGTCCCCATGCGGGAAGACCTCGATGTCCCCGACCTCCGACAAGCCGTGACCGCGCGGTGTATACACGAACGCCCTCTCCCTCTGCCCTGCGATATTCCCCGATTCTCGACAGCATAACGGCGAACGGGCAAGACTGCGCCATTGGAGCGGTGTCGCGGTTCTTGCGATGGAAGAATGTGGCAGGTGACCGCCGCGTGCTGCGGGTCACCGCTCGATCACTACCCGTTACCCAAGGAGTCCCCGTTTTCATGCAGTCTCCCTCAGCAGCCGATGTCACCACGCGCCCGAAGCTCGTCGTCCTCATTGCCAGCACCCGTCCGGGCCGGGTCGGGCTGCCGGTCGGGCGGTGGGTGTACGAGCGGGCGGTCGAGTTCGCCGGGTTCGACGTGAAGCTGGTCGATCTCGCGGAACTCGATCTCCCGTTTCTCGACGAGCCCAAGCACCCCGCCCAGGGCGACTACGTCCACGATCACACCAGGGCGTGGAGCGGGATCGTCGATGATGCCGACGCCTTCGTGTTCGTCTTTCCGGAATACAACAACGGGATCACGGCGCCGCTCAAGAACGCGATCGACTTCGTCTCGAAGGAGTGGGCCTTCAAGCCGGTCGGGCTCGTCTCGTACGGTGGGCAGTCGGGCGGGCTGCGGGCGGCGCAGATGGTGAAGCAGGTGGTGACGACGCTGAAGATGGTGCCAGTCACCGAGGCGGTCGCCATCACGTTCGTGTCGCAGTCGCTCGACGAAAGCGGCGCGTTCGCGCCCGACGACCGCGTTGTGAACGCCGCGAGCGCGATGTTCCACGCGCTGCAGCGCTGGGCGACCGCGCTCCAGCCGATGCGGAATGGAACATAGCGGGCCGGATCTTGGACGTCGCGACTGGCACATGCGAAACCGGGGACGCCGTTGCGCGTTGAGGAAGGCAGGGTAGGGTAAAGGATCATCCGGAGGAGGTGACGACCGGCCGGTTACCGGCATCGTGGCGGACGTTCGCCGGCAGCACTGCTGGGAGCTGGCATGACGACGTCATCCCGGTGTCCGCGGGAAGCGGAGATCGGGGCGACGAGTCGATCGGCGACAACCCGACCGCTGGGGCTTTTCAATGATGAAACGTTCTCAGACACAGGGGTGTGAATATGAACAGCGGCGGCAACGGCATCTCGCGGCGAACGGTACTCCGGCTGGCGAGCGGTGCGGGACTCGCCCTCACCGCGGGCGCGGTCTCCGGTGGCCGATTGGTCAACCGGGCGACGGCCCAGGCGGGCGACACGGAACTGGTCTGCAACACGAATGGCGTCAGAATCCGAAAGGACCCCGGCTTGTCCGGCACGATCATTGGATACTTGCGGCAAGGTGCGGTGGTCAACCTCATCGGTCAGCCGGTCAAGCGGGACGGGTATACCTGGCTGAACATCAGCCCGCAGGCTGATCGTACAAAGACCGGCTGGGCGGCCGCGCAATTCTTCATGGGCAACGAAGCCGGGTTCCCGATTGGCACGGACGTCGTGACCACCACAAGCGTCAGGCTGCGGCGGCAGGCCGGACTCGGCGGGGCGTTGATCCGCGTGGTGTCCAAGGGGACGCATGCGGTCATCCAATCGGCCGGGCGTCCCGCTGACGGCTACACCTGGTACGGCGTGATCCTGGATGATGGCGCGGCAGGGTTCATCGCCGGCGAGTTCCTCACGCGGGCGCGGGTCGAGCCGACCGGTCAGCGGCTCCGGGTGGTCAACGGACCGCTGCGGCTGCGCCAGAATCCGGGCCTGAAGGGAACGGTGCTGGCGTCGTTGCCGAACGGCACGGTCGTTGTCGTGGCCGATGCTTCGGCGGTGCGCCAGGATGGCTATCTCTGGCGCTACGTCCGGCTGGAGTCGAAACCGAGCGTTATCGGCTGGATCGCCGACGGCTTCACGGTGGCGATCGACTAGCGGACCGCACGCCGTCACCACCAACAACAACAACGATACGAGCAAGAGCCACGCACCGGGATCATGATCCCGGTGCGTGGCTCTTGCAGGGCGGATGCATCCATCGGAGCCTCGTCGAGCGTCAACCGGTGGGCCGCTGGCCGATGCGACCGGACCTCCGGCGGCGGGGAGCAACGTCAGACGATCGACGAGGAGGGCCACCTCCCGTTTGACGTTCTCGGCCCGTTCGTGGGCACGGGGCCGACCCCGTGCCCACGAACGGGCCGTACTCCACATCGGCGACCATCACCTCCGGCACCACGCCTTCGCTCCCTCGGTGCGCCGGACACCGTCACCATTCTCCGCGGCATCGACCCTTGGCGCCTGCGCGAACGTTAGCTCCGCCGCAGCCAGACCGCCATCGGTCCCGTGCCCCGGTTCGCCCAGGCGTAGTAGGGCACCGCCGTCAGCGTCACGCTCGATGACCGCCCCGGCTGGTCCTTCGTCGCCGCTTCCGCCGTCCGGTACAAGGCCCCATGCCAGCCCGGCGCGGCCATTTCCATCTCGGCGTCGGCGGTCAGGACGACCACGCCCCCAAGCAGGTCCGGGCGCATCGCGGCGACGATCTCCACATCGTCCGGCAGCACGAAATCGCGGACATCACCGATCAGGTGATCCGCCGCCTCGACGCAGTAGAGCAGCGGACCGCGCCGCAGGGCGACCCGGTTCGTGTTTTCCAGCACGCGGGGATGGCTGACGATCCGCTCGACCGGCATCGGCAGCGTGACCTCGACGACATCCCCGGCCTTCCAGACACTGCGCATCGTGGCGTACTGCCCGCCGGCCGCCTCGCTTGCCGCAAGCGGCTCGCCGTTGACGGCGACCCGCGCGCCACTCGCCCACCCCGGAATGCGAACCTGAAGCGTGAAATCCCCCGCCTCCTGGACGTCCGTGATCCCGATCCTTACCCGCCCGTCCCACGGGTAGCGCGTCTCTTGGCGCAGCGTGACCGATCCCCCCGCGTGGAGCGGGATCGTCGCCGTGCTGTCGGCAAAGAGATGGATCCAGACGCTGTCGTGCCGTCCATCGGACTCCGGGAAACGGCGGGACGTGACGGAGTAGAGATAGCCGGGCAGTTGGGCCAGCATCCGGGCGATGTTGGGCGGGCAGCAGGCACAGCCGAACCATGGCGCGCGCCGGTGATCGCCGCCGTCGGCGAGGGGGTTCTGGTAGAAGTAGGACTGCCCGTCCAGCGAGAGACCAGGCAGCATCGCGTTGTACAGCGTGTGCTCGATCCAGTCCGCGAAACGGGTGTTGTCCTCCGCGCCCAGCATCAACATCCGCCACGCCCACATCACCGCGCCGATCGCCGCGCACGATTCGGTGTAGGCCCGGGCGTTGGGAAGCTCGTAGTTCCGGCCGAACTCCTCGCCCTCCCACCGCGAGCCGATTCCACCGCTGACGTAGCTTCGGCGGGCGGTCATGTTGACCCACATCCGGTCCAGCGCGGACCGCAGCCGTGGGTCGTCTTCCTCGGCGAGCAGGTCGGCCGCGCCCGCGTTCAGGTAGACCGCCCGCACGGCATGCCCGACCATCTTGCCCTGCTTGCG
>CADCWJ010000553.1 GCA_902806365.1 uncultured Thermomicrobiales bacterium | reverse complement strand
CGCCGGAGATGTGCAGGGGCGCCCGGCTCGTGACCAGGACCGTGATCTCGGGACAGCGGGTGAGGACATCGGCGACCGACAGGGCTGCTTCCACAAGGTGCTCGAAATTGTCGAGAACCAGCAGGCAGCGGCGATCGCGGGCGACCGCCCAGGCCCGCGGATCGTCCACCGGACCGCGCACATCGAGCGCCCGGGCAAGTATGACCGGCACCAGGGAGGGATCGTTGACCGACGCCAGCCGCAGGAGGTGGGCACCGTCCGGGAAGTGCCCGCGCACGGCGTGGGCGACCTCCAGGCCGAGACGAGTCTTGCCAATTCCGCCGGGGCCGACCAGCGTAAGAAGCCGAACCTCCGGCGAGGTCAGTCGTTCGGTGACGTCCGCAACGAGCGAGTCCCGGCCGATCAGGGGCGTGACCGGGAACGGGAGCGGTCCAATTCCCGAGTCATCGGCTCCATGTTCCCGCGAGTGTGGAATGACCTGGACGGCGGAAGTCATCGCTCTTCCCGAACTGGCAGGGAACTGCATCGGTACCGAGGGATCATATCAATGGTCCGGCGCATCCCGGGTGAAGGGAGCGCCCGCGGCGGTGATCGACATGGATGCTCGCGGGCGATCTTGAGGCTCGCCCGCACGATGGGAGCGGCAGGCGTGGGCTCGAAGGAGAAGCCGGACTACTCGTCGTCGGCACCCGTAAGGCTGGCGTCCCGGATCTGTTCGACGACGCCGGCGTCGGCCAGGGTCGTGGTATCGCCGAGGGGCGTTCCGGAGGCGATGTCCCGCAGCAGACGGCGCATGATCTTGCCGGAGCGCGTCTTCGGCAGGTCCGGCGTGAACATCAGGCGCTTCGGCTTGGCGATCGGGCTGATCTTCGTCGCCACATACTGGCGCAACTCCTCGCCGAAGCCGGCATCGACATGGGCGCGGCTTTTGAGCGTGACGAAGGCGAAGATCGCCTCGCCCGTAAGCGAGTCCGGCTGGCCGACGACGGCCGCCTCGGCGACCAGGTCATGCGATACCAGGGCACTCTCGATCTCGGTCGTGCTCAGCCGGTGGCCGGAGATATTCATCACGTCGTCGACCCGGCCGAGCAGCCAGAAGTAGCCATCCTCGTCCTTTTTGGCGCCATCGCCGGGGAAGTACAGACCGTCGTATTTGCTCCAGTATGTAGACGCGTAACGCTCGGGATCGCCGTAGATGCCCCGCAGCATGGAAGGCCAGGGTTTGCGGATCACCAGGTAGCCTCCCGATCCGTTGGGGACCGGATCGCCGGACTCGGTCACGATATCGGCGTCGATTCCGGGCAACGGCATCGTTGCCGAACCCGGTTTCGTCGTCGTGATCCCCGGCAGCGGGGAGATCATGATCGCGCCGGTCTCGGTCTGCCACCAGGTATCGACAATCGGCGCCCGCTCACCGCCGATATGGGTGTGGTACCAGATCCACGCTTCCGGATTGATCGGCTCGCCGACCGATCCGAGAAGGCGAAGCGACGACAGGTCGTGCGTCGCGGCGTGCTGATGCCCCTCCTTCATGTGGGCCCGGATAGCCGTGGGCGCGCAGTACAGGATCGAGACCTTGTAGCGCTCGATGATGTCCCACCAGCGATCGGGCGCCGGGTAGAACGGCGTTCCCTCGTACATGACGCTGGTCGTCCCGTTCGCGAGCGGACCGTAGACGATGTAGCTGTGCCCGGTGACCCAGCCGATATCGGCGGCGCACCAGTAAACATCGTCGTCCTTGATGTCGAAGACGTGCTTGTGGGTCCACTGCACGCCCAGCAGGTACCCGGCGGTCGTGTGGACGATCCCCTTCGGCCGGGCGGTCGTGCCGGAGGTGTAGAGGAGGAAGAGCATGTCCTCACTGTCCATTGGCTCCGGCGGGCACTCCCCGCTTTGCCGGGCGACGATCTCGTCCCACCAGACATCGCGGCCGTCCGTCATCGCGGTGTCCTGCCCGGTCCGCCTCGCGACCAGGACATGCTCGACGGTCGGCGTTTCCGCGACAGCGGCGTCGACGTTGGGCTTGAGGGCGGCGGGAGCACCGCGCCGGTAACCGCCATCGGCGGTGATCACGAGCGAGCATTCGGCGTCGTTGATCCGGTCGCGAAGCGCCTCGGCGGAGAACCCGCCAAAGACGACATTGTGGGGCGCGCCGATCCGGGCGCAAGCCAGCACCGCAATCGGCAGTTCGAGGATCATCGGCATGTAGAT
>CADCWJ010000552.1 GCA_902806365.1 uncultured Thermomicrobiales bacterium | reverse complement strand
GGCGCTCACGATCTACGATATGTGCAAGGCGGTGGACCGGGGCATGCGCATCACCGATGTTCGCCTCGCCGAGAAGCGCGGCGGACGCAGCGGCGAGATCGTGCTGGAGTAGACTAATCCGCAACGACCTTCGGGATGCGGTCGATACGCGGGTCGGTCCAGATGTCGAACTCGTCGCGGCTGGTGCTCGAGAACTCCGACACGATCGCACCCTCGTCGCCTGCCTGAAACCAGTGCAGCGTGTTCGAGGGGATGGTGTACTGCTGGCCGGGATGCAGCTCGATCTCGTGGAACACGGTGTAGTACTGCTCGCTCCCGGCCGGAGGCCGAGCCTGGATCGCCGCCGCGGGTTCGCCCTCGACGTAGAGCCAGACCTTGCCCCAGCGGCAGCGAAACGTCTCCATCTTGCCCGGATCCTCGCCCACCGGCGGATGCCGGTGCTCGGGGCACGTCTGCCGGGGGAAGAGCACAAGCTCCTTGGCACAGTACCGCTCGTTGTTGACGTAGATCACAAGCTCGAGTCCCGTCTGCTCGAGCTCGCCCAGCCCGAACTCCGCGATCTCAATGTTCTCGCGCTCCTCCGGCGTCAGAACGATGCCGAGCCGGTCGAACATCTCCGCGGCCCGCTCCTGCGCGCGCCGCGCCTCACCTCGGGTCAACATGCTGTAGGCTCCTTCTGGGGACCGACGAACGACCAACGACCAACGACCAACGACGAAGGACCACCGACCACCGACCACCGACCACGATCACCGACGAGCAACCATTGACGACCGGCGGCCCACACGCATCCCGCATCACTTGTCACGCATCACCCGTCGCCCATCACAACCACGGCTTTCATGAACCCCTGCGGCTTTTCGAGCAGTGCTGTGAAGGCCTGGTCTACCTGGTCGAGGCCGAAGCGGTGTGTGACCAGCGGCTCGAACGAGAAATGACCCGCGGCCATAAGGTCGAGGCCGATGCGCATGCTTTCCATCAGGTCGGCGTGACGGCGCACATGCGCGTTGACCACGTCGATCGCCTTCCAGTTCCACATCTCGACATCGACCTGGCGTAATCCGCCCTGGTGAAAGCCGAGGATCGAGAGCAGGCCGTGCGCGCGTACCATTTTTCCGGCCATCGTCAGCCCGGGCTGAGTCCCCGATGCCTCGATCGCGACGTCTACTCCCTTTGGGCTTTCCCACTCGCTCCAGTCAGTGATGAAGTAGTCGCCTGGAACCTCATCCGGGTGATAGATTTCCGTCGCGCCAAGGTCAAGTGCGATGCGGCGAGCGTCCTCACGCGGATCGATCGCGATGATCTGCTTCGGTCCGCGCAGCTTGAGCAGCTGCAGCATCCCTAGCCCCATGAAGCCGAGGCCGACCAGCGCGACACGATCCGCCAGCTCGACACGCGTGCGCCGCTGTGCGTTCACCAGACAGGC
>CADCWJ010000551.1 GCA_902806365.1 uncultured Thermomicrobiales bacterium | reverse complement strand
GGCCCTCATTACCTCGAAGTGATGGGAGGCCCATCATCGCCCGCGGACCTTCACGAGCATCATCAGATTGGCTTCAGGGATGCGGGCTCCGGCCAGCTCATGACCTGGCAGTTCTCAGACCCGAACGGCGTCGGCGGAAGCGTCATCCGGCACGTGCCCCGAAATCGGCTCGTCGTCGAGGACATGACTACGATTTGGGCGATGGTCGCATGCGGTCTCGGTTTGGCCTGGCTGCCGGCGTGGTGCGGCCTCGACGATCTCAGGACCGGGGCCGTGGTGGAGTTACTTCCCGAATGGCGAGCGCCTCCGACGGCGATCCACGCGGCCCTGCTCGATCGCCGGCTGATCCCGCAGCGCACGCGAGGCATGCTCGACAGCCTCGCCGATGCGGCCGCTTCTTGGATCTACTGACTGCCGGGTCGTCAGCCCGATCGGCCCGTGCGCCGCCACTAGCCGAAAGTGACCGAACACGAAGCGCGCGCAGCCTTTGCGACCCTCTCGTGACCCGAGCCACCAAGCTTTCAATACCGCTTCTTCGGACGCCGCCGACAATGGGCACTGTCATCCGCTCGTCCCTGTCTTCCGGTTTGTTGTCATTTCCGCGAGCCGACCGGCGCTGGCGACGTCGCTGCGGGGGCGCAGTTCCTTGCCGCCGCGGGGGCCTAATTCGGCACGGGCGGGACGACTCCGTTCTCAACAGCTAAAACCACTATCTAGGCGCGATGTGGGCGGGCTCCGGGCCGTTATGTGTGGTGTGCTTTTGACCTACGAGGCCGTGCTAGCCTACGGCGCCTGCTGATGGCGGCCGTGGTGTTTGGCTGGAGTCCGCCGTCGCTCGCCTTCTTCCATCCCGATTGACTTCCTTCCGCCGCCGATCCTCCTTTGGCATTAGAGGCTGCTCAACGCCTGAAGCAATCGCACCTGTTGTACGCGTGAGCATACCTTAGAGCATAAGCATCGTCGGTTGACGCCGTGTTGGATGTTCACCGCTCAACCTAAGTCGGGCCCCTTTCGCCCTCTTTGTCGCCTGGGATGAAGCTCGAACGCGTCATCAGCGCGTTCATCTCGGTCAGGACGTCGAGAGCGGTGGCGATGCGGCCGCCGCCTATTTCCTTCAGCACAGCCTGGTTGAGGGGTGCTTCGACCGCCTCAGCGGCATCGAGGGCTACCCGTCCGGCGGGTGTAAGTACCACGAGCTTAGCACGCTGGTGATGGGGGTTGACCCTGTACTCGACCATGCCGCGCTGCGCGAGCAGGTCGACCACGCGCTGCACAGATTGACGCGACAGCCCCATGTTCCGGGCGATATGCGCGACGGGCAACGGCGCCGGCGAGTAGCCGATCGCGCCGAGGACTTGCCACCACGATGTCGTTATTCCGGCACCCCGGACCAGCTGGTTCCCGGTTTCGACGAGAC
Source organism: uncultured Thermomicrobiales bacterium (assembly GCA_902806365.1). GTDB lineage: Bacteria > Chloroflexota > Chloroflexia > Thermomicrobiales > UBA6265 > CADCWJ01. The sequence continues at coordinate 2,528 of CADCWJ010000551.1, read as the reverse complement.
GTCCGTTGAGGGCGAAGACTGCAATCACCAGGCTGCGCACGATTGACGGATCTTGGACGTCCCGGATCATGCGAACGACCTGCCCATTATCGCAGTAAACTGTCAAGATAGATCAGCTCTGGCTTATTGACAACAAGCTGTCGAGTTAGCATGTGACTGACATGCACTCGCCAGTGAATGCATCCCGGTCATCCCCGCCACCGACAAAGGAAACCTCCCATGGTCAAGCTCGATCCTAGCGACGGTTACGCCACCCTCATCAACACCTTCGAGGTGGAGCCGGACGAAGTCGTCGCGCTGACCCGGATCCTTGAGGATGCGACGGAGACGATGAGGCGGATGCCGGGCTTCATCTCGGCCAACCTGCATGTCAGCCGGGACAGGACGCGGGTCGTGAACTACGCTCAATGGGTGTCAGGCGACGACATGCAGGCGATGCTCCGGCATCCCGACGCTCAGCCTCACCTGAAGGCCGCAGCCGACGTCGCCAAGTCGTTCGAGCCCGTCCTCTACACGCTTGAATTCAGCAGTGGCGCTTAGCCCGCCACTACGGCGTGCGCCGATACGCGGGTCGCCCCAGTCGACGGCACGGTCGACGGTGGGCCGCATCACCGCGCCTCCAGCTTCAGGATCGTCCCACCGGTCCGTTCCAGACGAGCCAGATAGGCGGCGTGATCGAGCAGTTGGTAAGGGAAGTAGAGGCCGGGCGGGGTCGGATCAGCGCCGTCGAGCCCGATCAGCCGTTCGAGGAGCATGGCCACCCCAAGACCGGTAAGTGGTGCCGATCCTTCCCGATGGACAATTGCGTGGCGGCTACGAAGCGGTCGGCCCGCTCGATCTTCGCCGACGAGTTCGATGACGATCTCGGTCGACATCGGCTCGCCGCGGCGGCGGGTGGAACTGACACCGCTGCCGATGTTGAACTGCACATTGGGCGCGCCGGTCGCCGTCGCCAGGCCGACAACGTCGATGGAGGAAAAGCCTGAGGCCTCGATCTCGGTGCCGTCAACGGCGCGGAACCGGGTCGTCGCATCCTCGCCGGCGCGCCAGACGAAGCGGCCCTCCCGCCGGGTGAGCGCGGCGGGCATCATCTTGGCCAGATGCTCGAAATCGGCGGCGACCGTGGGACCTCCGGTATCCTGCTCGTCGACCAGAGCGCCGATGACGATGTCGTCGACCCTGCTGAAGGCCTTGGCGAACTCCAACGTGGGAACCGTCGTGGCGCCCACCAGCCATTCATAGCCGAGCACGACGGCCGCCGCGTTCGGCTTGTGCATATAGGTCGCTATCTCCGGAGCGATCTCGAAAACGCCGGACGAGATGCTGAGGTGCGGCACTCCGCGCTTCTGGGCGAAGCGAAGCCCGGCGACCGAATGGTCCATGTAGAAGAGCGCAACCCCGCTCACCCGACGCCCGCCAAGGCCAAGGTCTTCGGCATCCGTATCCAGCAGAACGCCCTCGGCCAGACCGATCTCGGCCGCGGCGTCTTGCGCCTTTGCCAAGTCGCGTCCGCCGATCAGCAGCGGCACATCGGGGTGAGCGGCACGCAGAGACCGGGCGGCCTGACGCCCGATCGCGCCGGAGCCACCCATGAGCAGTATGGGATCGAATGACATTGCTGATCTACCTTGTTGCGAGGCCAGGAGCCTACTATTGGTAGGTTCTGCAACCAACCTACGTTTGGTAGGTTCCGCTGAAGTGATTGGAAGTGACAAAAAAGTGCTAGGTTCGAGGTTGATCAGCTCGCGACGGCTTTCCGCGGCGGAACGGAGGCGTCAGCTGCTCGATACGGCTCTCGCCATCGTGCGCGACGAAGGGGCGGACCGGCTGACCTTAGGTCATCTTGCCGCGCGTGCCGGCGTCTCCAAGCCGGTGGCATATGACCATTTCGGGACGAGATCGGGTCTGCTGATCGAACTCTATCGGTGGATCGACACGGAGCGGGTAAATGCGTTTCAGGACGCGATGTCCGCTACGCGGCGCGGCTTCGAGGACACCGTGGAGGTCCTGGCAAACGCCTATATCCATTGCGCGGCCGACAAGACCGACGAGTTTCACGCTGTCGGTGCCGCGTTGGCCGGTAGCGAGGAAAAGGCGGCCGTCTTCCAGGAACTGCTGGAAAACTCCGTCCGGATGTTCGTCGCGGTGCTAAAGCCCCACACGTCCCTGCCGGCGGCCGAGCTGGAGTGGCGCTGCATCGGCCTAGTCGGCGCCGGCGAGGCGCTCTCGGCTGCGTTGGTCCGCGGTAAAGGTGATGAAGCCGAAGCCGCTGCGGTGTTTGCGGCTTTGATCAAAGGCGGGCTATCCGCCGACGCCATGCTCCGGGGCATCGGTCCGTCTGCCGACCTGACGGTCTCCAGCCTCCCACGCCAGGTTCCGCCGCGCGATAGCCCTGGCCCCGAGAAGCGCGTGGAGCCGTGAGGAACGGTCACGCCGTTCCTCCGCGGTGCAGCTTCGATCCGATCCGACGGAGCTCGGTTCGCAACGCGGGCACGGCATGGTCGATGAAGGCGCGAACTGGGCCCTGT
>CADCWJ010000550.1 GCA_902806365.1 uncultured Thermomicrobiales bacterium | reverse complement strand
TGATCAGCAAGGGGCACTGGGTGCATCCCGCGTTCGGGGGGCGCTGGTCGCTCAAGGTCGTGCTGCCGGTCGTCGCGCCGGAGCTTGGCTACGACGCGCTGGCGATCGGCCATGGCGGACTGGCCTCCGTGCTCTGGACGCGCTGCGTCCTGGATGAGCCGGGAGAGGTGCCGGAACCGGAGCGCGAAGCGATCTTTGCGGCCCTGCGGGACTATTGCCACCTCGACACGCTGGCGATGGTCCGGACTTTGGCGCACATTCAGCGCTTGGCGGATGTTTGATCCCGGTCAACGACTTCCGGAACAGGCACAGGACTGCGATCGATCGACAGGTGTGATGGAAATCCTGACGGGATCGGGCAGGTCAGCGTCGATACACGCTCCTTTGCCTTGTCGACGGCGCGGATCGCAGGCGTTCCGGTCTGCCCACCGGTGAGATTGCAGTTGCGGTCTTCGATGCACTTTCCGAACAGGCACAGCCGTTTCAGCGCCATGCCCAAGATGCGGTGAGTTGCGGTGTCGGAAACACAACGACACGGTCGGGAGCGATGTCGCTCCCGACCGTGTCGTTTTCGTGTTAACCGGCGGAGCCGTTCAGGCTGGCGCGGACTTCCCTGGCGGCGGCGACCATGTTCCGCAGCGCGTCCGTCGACTCGTCGGGCTTGCGTGTCTTGAGCCCACAGTCGGGGTTAACCCAGACCCGGTCGACATCGAGCACCGTGATCGTCGCCCGCAGGTTGTCGGCGATCTCCGAGACAGGGGGGACGCGCGGGCTGTGGATGTCGTAGACGCCCGGCCCCACTCCCTTGTCGTACCCCTGCTCCCGGAACGACTGGAGTAGCTCCAATCCGGAGCGGGCGTTCTCGATCGAAATCACGTCGGCGTCGAGATCGCTGATCGCCCCGAAGATGTCGCCGAACTCCGAGTAGCACATGTGCGTGTGCACCTGCGTCTCGGGGCGGGCGCCGGCGGCGGTGATCCGGAAGCTCTGGACCGCCCACTCGAGATAGTCCGCCCAGTCGTCGCGGCGCAGCGGCAGGCCCTCGCGCAGGGCGGCCTCGTCGATCTGGATCATCGCGATCCCGGCCGCATCGAGGTCGGCCACCTCGTCGCGGATCGCCAGCGCGATCTGCTTGCAGGTTTCGGATCGCGGCTGATCGTCGCGCACGAATGACCAGTTCAGGATCGTCACCGGTCCCGTCAGCATCCCCTTGACCGGCTTGTCGCTGAGCGATTGCGCGTACCTGGCCCAGCGCACCGTCATCGGTTTGGGGCGGGCGACATCGCCGAAGATGATCGGCGGGCGCACGCAGCGCGACCCGTAGCTCTGGACCCACCCGTTGCGGGTGAACGCAAAGCCGTCGAGCTGCTCGCCGAAATACTGCACCATGTCGTTGCGTTCGGGCTCGCCATGGACAAGGACATCGATGCCCAGCTCTTCCTGATGCGCGATCACGGCCCTGATCTGGCTCTCGATGAAGGCGTCGTACTCGGCCGGGCTGAGATCGCCCTTTTCGAACTTGCGGCGAGCCGTGCGCAGCTCGCCCGTTTGCGGGAACGAGCCGATCGTCGTCGTCGGCAGTGTCGGCAGGTTGAGGCGCTCGCGCTGCCGTCTCGCCCGCTCGGCGTAGACGACGCCCCGGCTGGACGCCTCCTCCGGAAGTGACGCGAGGCGCTCCTGCACCACCGGGTTGTGGCGGCGCGGGGAGCTTGCCTGAGCCTCGATCAGCGCCGTACTGGCGGCCAGCTCGTCGGCGATCGCCTCCTCACCCTGAGCCAGGCCCTTGGCCAGGGTCGCGACTTCCTTCAGCTTCTGCTCGGCGAACGCGAGCCAGCCCGCGACCTCGGGGTCGAGCCCCGTCTCCTCGCGCACATCGTAGGGGGTGTGCAGGAGCGAGGACGAGCTCGAGACGTGGATCCGATCGGGGTCCGTATGTGCGGTCAGCGTCTTGAGCGTCCCGAACGCCTTGTTCAGGTCGGCGGCCCAGATGTTCCGCCCGTCGATCACCCCGGCGACGAGGACCTTGTCCGCCGGGAATCCCCTGGCGGAGATGAAGTCGAGATTCCTGGCTCCGCGCAGGAAGTCGAATCCGATCCCGTCGACCGGCAGGTTGACGAGGGTGTCGTAGGCCTCGCCGACGTGTCCAAAATAGGTCTGGACGATGATCTTCGCGGTGCCCCTGGCGGCGGCGATCACATCGTACGCCCGCTTGAGTGCGTCGAGCTCGCCAGGGGCAAGATCCTGGACGAGGATCGGCTCGTCGATCTGGATCCACTCCGCCCCACCCTCGGCCAGCTTCGCGACGACGTCGGCGTAGACCGGCGTCAGCTTATCGAGCAGGGAGAGCCTGTCGAAGTTCTCGTCGGGTGACTTGCCGAGCATCAGAAAAGTGACCGGGCCGACCAGCACCGGCTTGGCGTTGACCCCCAGCGCGCGCGCCTCCGCCAGCTCGTCGAACGGTTTGGTGCTGGAGAGCGCGAAGGTGCTGCCCGGGTGCAATTCAGGGACGATGTAGTGATAGTTGGTGTCGAACCACTTCGTCATCTCCATCGCCGCGGCATCGCGCTCGCCAGTGCGTCCTCGGGCCATCGCGAAGTAGGTGTCGAGATCGACGTTGC
>CADCWJ010000549.1 GCA_902806365.1 uncultured Thermomicrobiales bacterium | reverse complement strand
GCTCCGGTGGTACCCATGGCTGGGTTCAACGTCTCGATCACCATCGGCGAAACCGATCTTGTGGTGATGACGCCCCACGGCCACCGCGGCCTGCAACGCCTCAAGTTCAGCAGCGTCGCCGATGCGGTGATTCGTCAGGCACAGGCGCCGATATTGTTGCTGCGGGACCGGACGGTACACCCTCAGGCGGACCTTGACGATTGCGGGTTGGGGGTAACGCGAGCGCACCACAAGTCCGATGTCATGGAGCCCTGATCGGGGTTCAATGAGGGAACCATCAAAGTTCTCGAGAACCCCGTTCTTGTCATATGTAAGCCCAGTGTCGCACCGTAAACCGACGATGGCGGAACCTTCGGTCGTGTCCGATCATGGTCCTAGGTGGCCCGACAGGGCAATGGGACTACAGTAGGCGGAGCGCACCGTGGTCAGAAACATCGCTTTCACCAACGTTTCGGTCGTCCCCATGGACAGCGAACGCGTCCTCGCCAACCACACGGTAATCGTCCGCGACGGCACGATCGCGGCACTCGGCCCCACAGCTCGGACCCCGATTCCGGATCGTGCCGAGGTGATCGACGGGAGCGGCGCGCATCTCTTGCCCGGCCTGGCCGACATGCACGTCCACCTCTCCTTCGACCCCGACCCCGCCCACCTCTGGCTCTATCTCGCCCAAGGCGTCACCACGGTCCGGAACTTCAACGCCGCCCCGGAGCACATCGCATGGCGGGACGCGATCGCGCGCAGCGAGATGGACGGCCCGACGATCCTTAGCAGTGGACCAGGAATCCTCGGTCTGCCGCCGGGCGAGGAGTATCTCGGATACGTCAACGGCGCGGCGGTCGCGGTGCCGGCGGCACTCGCCCTGCCAGTCGCACTGTGGGGCGCCACGAGGCGTGGCCTTTCGCGACGGAGCCTACTGCTTGGCACTGCCGGGTATGTTGGAGCTTCCGCCGTGGCGTCGACAGGCGCGCAGATCGCCAAACCGGTCGCCACGAGCACGGTGCTGCCTCGGGAAACGCAGACCTTCGTCGCCGACGAACGCGAGGCGCGACGCGCCGTCCGGGCGCAGGTTGACCGGGGGTATGACGTACTCAAGCTCCATGCCTACCTCACGGCCGGAGCGCTCCTGGCCGCCGTGGATGAGGCACAGGCGTACGGCCTGTACACGGTCGCCCACCTCGCTGATACCACCACGTCGGATGCGACGCGCGACGCGCTCATGTCCGGTCTGCGCGAGGTGGCTCACATCGAGGAGTTCAATCATTTCGCGGGCATTATGAATGTTCCTCCCGCGATGGATCCCGCCCGGATCGCCGAAGCGGCGCTTCTTGCCCAGGAGCGCGGCGTGAGGACGGGGACGACGCTCGTGACGATCGACACCATCCTCGCCCTTAATGAGGACATCGAAACAACCCTGGCGCGGTCGGAATACGCGGTTGTCCGGCCAGAGGTGCTGCGTGCGTGGCGCCGCGAAGGGCGGGGCGTCGGCCAGTCAGTGTCCTGGCTCAGGGAGGTAGGCGTGCCCTACTACCGGGCGATGACCCGGGCGCTGGTCGAAGCCGGTGCGCCCTTGACCGCGGGAACCGATGTCGGCGTCGAAGGCATTGTTCCGGGAGCGAGCCTCCACCGCGAGCTGGAGCTCCTGATGAGTTACGGTGGCCTCTCCGCTTTTGAGGCAATCGCGACGGCGACCCGCGAGGCTGCTGCGGCCGCCACTGCGATGGGTCGCGAGGGCAGGTGGGGTACGGTTGCACCGCGCAATCGCGCCGATCTGATCCTTGTCACCGGCAATCCGCTGGACAACGTTCGCCACCTGCGACAGCGTACGGGCGTGATGGTCCGCGGCGACTGGATGTCCCAGGTCGAGCTCGACGCTCGCGTCACCGACCTCGTCGGTACCTACGACACGACCTGATCTCCGCGATGCTCCTGTCGGTGCTACCACGACGATCCCGACGTGCCGCGTCGCTATCTGGGATTCCACTCCGTGCCCATCATCGAGGTCGATCAGCTCGCCAAGGCGTTCCGCCGTCCCAAACAGTTCGACGGCCCGCTCGGCGGGCTTCGCACGCTCGTCACCTGTCAGTACGACACCGCGCATGCCGTCGAGGGCGATCGACGGACTGAGACGACGACGGGGAATGGCAGATCGCCAGTTACGGTATGCAGATAGTATGCGATAATGATGCAGAAGTGAACCGTTGGCAACGATGGGAATGACCAATGCCAAGTCTTCGCGAGGTGAGAATCAGGAAGGTGTTGTCACGACGGGCACTCGCGGAGCGATCCGGGATCAGCCCCCGTACCATCGCCGCCGTTGAGAACGGAGAGACGACACCGCAACTGAGGACGGCACGCCAGCTTGCACAGGCACTGGATGTGCCGCCTGAGGAGGTTGATGAGTTGCGAGCCGCGATAGAAGCCGGCATCGCGGGAAAAGAGCTAGCGGCCGCGTGAACGACCGCTAGTGCACTCGTC
>CADCWJ010000548.1 GCA_902806365.1 uncultured Thermomicrobiales bacterium | reverse complement strand
GGCACCCGCATCGTCCGGCTCGATCAGCCCGCGGGCTCGTTCGCCAAGACGCTGCTGGAGGTGCAGGTTTACCCGGATCTGCGCCAATGGCCGGGCGGGCCGCCGAAGCGGCCCTACGACATCGCCGGACACACGCTGCCGATCCAGATGGGGGTGCGGGCGGTGCAGGTCGATCGCCCGCTCGCTGATGCCCCGCCCCTTCGGGTGCTGGAGCCAATCCCTCCATGGTCGGCGGAGATCGAGCCAACGTCCGATCGCAACGCCTGGGCGATCGACGCCCGCGCGAACGCCAGCGTCCGGGCACTCAACGCCTTGCACAAGGCGGACGTGCCCGTCGCACGGGAGCGGGTACGCGGGGCCGGACTGCACGCGGGCGACTACCTCGTGATGGCGTCCGACCGGAGCGCCGCGGAGATGTCGGCGCTCGCCCGCTCGACTGGCGCCTCCATCCGGGAGGTCCGTCTCGATGCGGATCTCCCGAAGAGGCTGCAGTCGCCCGTGCGCCTTGGCCTCTACCAGCCGTGGACCGCCTGCATCGATGAAGGATGGGCGCGGTGGGTGCTCGAGGAGTACGGTACGCCCTACACCACGCTTCGGAACGCCGATATTCGGCAGGGGAACCTGCGGGACCGCTTCGACGCGCTGGTCATTCCGGAGATGACGCCGGATGCCGTGCTGCACGGGCGGGGCGAGAAGACCAGGGAGAAGGATCCGTATCCGGTTGAATATCAGGGCGGGCTGGGGGAGAGCGGGATGGAGGCGCTACGCCGGTTCGTCGATGCCGGGGGAACGTTGATCGCGATCGATCGGGCGACCCGCGCGATCATCGATGGGCTCGCGCTGCCGGTCCGGAATCCGTTGCGCCCGCTCAAGGATGATGCCTTTTACTGCCCCGGTTCGCTGCTCCGGGTGGTGATGGACACCGGCCACCCGCTCGGCCTCGGGTTGCCGCGAGACACCTCGGTCCTGTTCATGAACAGCATGGTCTTCGAGGGCACAAGTGGAGACACAACGCTGGTGGGAAAGTATCCAATCGGCGATCCCAACCTGAGCGGGTGGATCCTCGGGTCGGAGCACCTGGAAGGCAAGGGTGCGCTGGCCGAGGTGAGCTACGGCGACGGGCGGGTGGTCCTGATCGGATTCCGGCCTTACTTCCGGGCGCAAACGCGGGGGACGTACCGGGTCTTCTTCAACGCGATCGCACGGGCCGGGCTGGCGGATGGTGAGGGCGATGCCGCCGCCGCGTCCCGGGAAATCGACGAACGAAACGAAACATAGGGACGACGGGCGTTCCTGCCCCGTGGGCGGGCGATCGACGAGGATCGGCCGGATGGCGAGACAAATCCATCGCGACGCTGCCAGGGCAGCCGCGCCGATACCGCTGACAGGGCTGCCCCTACCGGGTTGCCGGGAGGTCGGCGCGATCCGGCCGGACGGTCGGTGACACTGCATCCCATCGGGTTGGGGTGACCCTGTGTGGTCGCCCGGGGTTACGAGTGGACCGGCCGGTAGGCGAGACTGGAGTCATGAGACGAGACTGCCCGACGGCGAGCGGGGACCGAGCTGGCCCAGGAGCATGGCCGCCGCGCCGAGCCCCCACAGGGTCACGACGGCAGCGATCGCGGCACTGACGAACGGGATCGGGATGAAGCTCGTCAGGCCGATCAGGATCACGCCCAGTGTCATCGCCAGCAGGTTGTACCCTCGGCTCCCATCGTCCCAGCTCCGTGGCAGGATGAACCGCCCGATCGTCAGACCGGCGAAGACCTGGGCGAGGTAGAGCGCGATCAGGAACAGCGTGACCAGTATCACGCCGCTTGGCAGCCCGACCTGCGTAATGGCCAGCGCGATCGCGGCGACCGGCGCGGCGACCAGGGCGAGCAGGCCCACCCCAAACGCCGGCAGGACGCCCCGGCCGTTGCGGGCGATCGCGTCCGCGACCCGTGGCGCGACGGCGACAATCCCCGCGCCGGCGATCAAGGCCCAGAGCGTGCGCAGCAGCCGTCCACTCGATTGTTCCAGCCATCCGCCGCCGCTCCACGGGGTGGTCTCGGCCCGCGTGACCGCGCCGCCGATTGTCGCCCCGGTTGAGATCGCGCCGGAGGTGGCGCTGGCATAGTCGACGGTCCCGGCGATCCTGGCGGTGGGGGTGACCGCGAACCGGCTGGTCTCGACATCCACCCGGCCGCGAACGTCCCCGCCAATGCTCATGTCGATCGCCGAGCCCCGTACGTCGCCAGCGATCCTGCCCACGATCTCGACGCTCCCACCGGTGACGATCACGTCACCCCCGATCGACGATCGCCCGAGCACCGTGACCCGCCCCCCGGCGACGACGAGATCACCCCCGATCGCACCGCTGATCTCGACACCGCCCCCGGCGACCCGCAGCGACCCGCCGACGTCCCCGGGAATTCGGGCCCGGCCCGCCAGGATATTGACCGATCCCTCGATGGTGCCGCCGACTGTGGCGGTGCCGGCGACGATCGAGGCATCCCCACCTACCGGCCCCTGTAGCTCGACCGTCCCCGCCGCGATGTAGAGATCGTCGGCGATCGTCACGCTGGGGGCAATCGTGACCGAGCCGCCGGATCGGACCTCACCTGCCGTGCCGGCGATCGGCAGTGCCAGCGTCGCGAACAGGAGGATGATCGCGAACGAGGCCAACGTCATCCGGCTCGCCCGTGGCGGTGCCGGGATGACGCCGTGAGAGGGCCGCGACATGCGGGGTGTGGGCACCGACATGCGTGAATGAATCTCCTCGGTGGTGGCAGGCTCTCGGTCGACGCAGGGGGATGTTCCGTACCCGAGGATACGATACTTCCCATGTTAGACGGATCGGCGTGACGTAAGGTGGACACGGTGTTCAACGTTTGTGCGGCGTGCGGTTCCTTCAACGCGGAGCATGATGTGAGGGATGGCGAGCCGGGCTGGGGAACCGCGGTCTGCCCAGACTGCGGCGCCGGCGAGCGATTTCGACGCCTCCCGCTGTTCGTGGTGACCGGTCCCAGCGGAGCGGGCAAGACAACGACATGCCGTCTCCTTACACGCACGCTCCCGGAGTGCGTCGTGCTCGAAAGCGATATTCTTTGGGGCGCGATCGACATGTCCGGTCACGACGGGCTCGGCCGATACTGGAACGCCTGGCTGCGGTTGGTCGTGAACATCCACCAGGCGGGGCGGTCGGTTGTGCTCTGCGGAACGGTGGTTCCCTCGCTGATGGAGTCGCGCCCATCCCGCCGCTTTTTCTCGGCGACACATTACGCGGCACTGACGTGTGACGATGCGGAACTCGAACGGCGTCTCCGGGGACGGCCCGAATGGCGCGGGTGCGACGACGCGTTCATTGCCGAGCATCTCAGCTTCAACAGGTGGTTTCGCTCGAATCCCTATCCGGATCAACCACCGATCGAGCTGATCGACACGACGCACGCCACCGTCGAGGAGTCCGCCGAAGCGGTCCGTCGCTGGGTTCGCTCCCGCCTTTGAGCGGAGACCGGGCTCGCTGATGGCTACTGACTGTCCGCGAGGCGGACGATCGCGTCGCTGAGCTGGGACCAGCGGGGTGGGACGAGGGGCCAGGGTGTCTGCACGGTCCGGTTCCCGAACACGGCGAGGCCGAGCTGGCGATCCGGGTCGACCCAGACCAGCGTCCCGGTTTGTCCCCAATGGCACCAGGTTCGTGGCGACCGCAGCGTGCCGGTCCAGTGCCGTGGCTTGTCCCCGGCAACCTCCCAGCCGAGTCCCCATCGACCGCTGGCCCAGTGGACGTTGGCCGAGTTCACGCCGCCCGGAACGCCGCCGGTCTGGTCGGTCGTCATCTCGGACGCGGCGTCGTCCGAGATGACGCGCCCCTGACCCGGCATGAACGAGCAGGCGAAGCGCAGCACGTCGCTGGTCGTCGCATAGAGCCCTGCCCAGGGGATGCCGAGATCCCGCCAGTAGGCGCTGTTGTAGCTCTCGATGTCGGTTCCGGGCGAAGCGGGGTCATCGGTGTGACTCAACCGGGACAGGTCAGGCTCGTCCGGGCGGATTACGACATCTGCCAGTCCCATCGGCGCGAGCAGATCCTCGCGCATTGCCTCGTGGAATGGAACGCCGCTGACTCGCTCGATGAACCGGGCGATGACACCGTAGCCCACGTTGGAATAGCGAAGCTCCTCACCGGGAGCCGATTGCAGCGGCAGCCCGCACATCACGTCCAGCATCCGCTCCAGCGGCGGCTTGTCGCGCAGGCGGAGCCGTTTAACACCGATATTCTCCGGAAGTCCTGAGACGTGACACAGGAGTTGGCGGATCGTGATCCGGTCTCGCAGCGCTTCCAGTTGCGGCAAGGCGTCTTCGTCGAATGGATCGGCGCTGCCGCCGAACTCGGGCACGAGCGCCACGACCGGTGTGTCGAGTGACAGCGCGTGCCGTTCGAGGACGCGCATCGTGAGGGCGGCGGTGAAGGGTTTGGAGACAGAAGCAAGCGCGAACAGCGTCGCGTCGTCGACCGCCTGCCCGGCACGGGCCGTCCCGGCGTGCCGCACGGCCACAATCTCGTCGCTCAGCCAGACCGCGGCGGACGCGCCCCGGACGACGCCGCCTTCAACCCAGTCATCGATCACGGTCAACGGTTGGTCGAGATTGGGCATGCGCGACGTTCCCCCTGGTGATGATGAAACACGAACGAGCGACGACATGGGTGACGAGGAGATTGGCATTCGCATGACTTCCCCAATTGAGGCATGTCGGGATTGGCGGGTTATGATGCACTCATTGGGGGCGCCAGCGTCTGGCCCCGTCGCGAGAGACATGGTAGAGGATCGTTTAGATGGCAGGCAGGGGCATGATGCCGGAAGCACCGATGGCGGACAATTTTACGGTGCAGGTGGCGGCCGACTACGAGCAAATGAGCGAGCTGGCGGCGGATGCGGTTTCAGCCGCGATCGAGGCGAATCCCGCCACGGTCCTCACCTTGCCGACGGGCGAGACGCCGCGCGGCATGTACCACGAGCTGGTCAGCCGCATCGTGGACGGCCGCCTCGACTTCTCCGGTGTCCGGTTTTTCTGCCTTGATGAGTATCTGGGCGCGGCGATCGATGACGAGGCGAGCCTGACGGGTTGGCTGCGCGAGGTGTTCTTAGAACCGGCCAGCATTCCGGCAGCCAACACGCATCTGATTCCATCGACCGCTGCCGAGCCGGCCGCGGCGGCCGCGGCCTACGACCGCGAGATCATCGATGCCGGGGGCTTCGATCTGGCGGTGGTCGGGATCGGCCGGAACGGCCATGTCGCGTTCAACGAGCCAGGCTCTCCGCCGGATTCGCGAACCCGGGTGATCGATCTCACGGCCGCCTCCCGCGAGCAGAACGCCGCTTACCACGACGGACGCCAGATGATCCCGGCGCGGGCGATGACGGTGGGCCTGGGAACGATTCTCGAGTCCCGGAGCATCATCCTGATCGCCTCCGGTGAGGGCAAGGCGGACATCCTGCGGCAGGCATTGGAAGGGCCGATCACCAGCGACGTGCCGGCCTCTCACCTCCGCACCGCTGGCGCTCGCCTGCGGGTGATCGCCGATGCCGCCGCTGTCTCCAGGCTCGCGGGCTAGGGACCGGGTTCCCCAGGCTCAGGCAGGTCCGCCGGGTCGGGAGGCGGTGGATCGAGCGGGATCTCGGGCGCGATTGCGGCGATGACCCTCTTGTGGAGGTCCAGGCTGGCGCTGGCGACGATCCCGCCGCTTATTCCGGTGGACCGCTTGTTGTAGCGATGACGCCGCCCCCAGCAGTCGGTGAAGGCGCCCCCGGCTTCCGTCACGATCACATCGACGGCGGCGAGGTCCCATTCCTGGGCGATCGAGCGGCCGGAACCGGGCGGCAGGCCGATGAAGGCATCGAACGCGCGCTCGGACGCGGCGAAGTTCCGTGCCTGGAAGCCAACCTCCTGAATCGGGATCGGCTGTGCACCGAGCCGGTCCGCGATCCGTGCCAACCCCGCTCCCCTGTCGCGCCCTCCGTACCACTTCGACGAGACGAGCCGAGGCGGTCCCGGCGCGGGAGCGATCTCGAAGGGGCGGCGGATCGCGCCGTCGTATTCCCATGCCCCCCGCCCCTTGATCGCGGCGTGGACCAGGCCATCGACCGGCCGGACGCTGACGCCGACCACCGGGCGGCCATCGACGGCGAGCGCGATCATCACGTCGAAGAGACCAGTGCGGGCAATGAACTGCGCGGTACCGTCGATCGGGTCGACGATCCAGCAACGGGGACTGGCGATCCGCGCCCGCGAGGATGCTCCTTCTTCCGTCAGCAGCGCGTCCTTCGGAACGGCGCTGCCGATCACCTCGCGAATCACCTTGTCGGAGGCCAGATCCGCATCCGTGACGGGCGATCCGTCCCGCTTCGTGTACGCCTCAGCCGCGTCGCGGTCGTAGAAGTCGAGAATCACCGCGGCGGCGCGGCGGCCAGCCTCCAGCGCGACACCCAGTTCCCTGTCGAATTCCGCCGTACCCGATTCCGGTGGCTGTGCCGGCTTTCGAGACATGTCCATCCGTTCTCCGCGACCGTAGCGTTCAGCGGAAGCTCAACACAAGCCTCCAAAGCCAGCGTCGGGCGATTCCAGCCCGGGCCGCCGCATTGACAGAGGGCCGTCGATCACCGCAGCGGGTGACTTGTCGGACCCCCGACCCTGCCGCCGGTGGCGTCGCGTCAGGATATCGGATACTGTGGCATCGTCTACAGTGCTTTCGCCGCACGGTCAAGCGGCGCTCGCGTTACCCGCAGAAATCCCTGGGGAGGATGTGCCAAGGTGTTCACTCCGCGCTCGTTGTTCCAGAATGGTCGGCGGACATCCGCACTAGCGACGCTCGGGTTGAGTGCGCTGTTGCTCGTTGGTTGTGGCGGCGGTGACGACGAAGAGCCGACCGAGGCACCGGCCGCGCAGGCGACCACCGCCCCGGCTCGGACCCCAACCCGGGCGGCATCGAGTTCCACCCCGACCGAGCCGGCGAACGCGGCGTCGCCGACGGCGGAAAGCGCAACCCCCGTCCCAGGCGCGGCGACGCCAGCAATGGGCGTGGATGCTGACGAGGCGACCCCGGTGCCGAGCATCGCGACCCCGGCGGTACGTCTCGATGACGACCCGGCGACCCCTGCCGCGTCTCCAGTGGCGAGCCCCGTGTCATCGCCGGTGGCGACACCGGTGAACTAAGGCGGAGGGGAACGTTTTGGCGGGGCTCCGGCAGGTCCGGTGGCCCCGTCTCGGCGTGCATGTTTCGTTTCGCATACCCACGACGGCACGGCCTGGCGCGAAGCGGGGTGTACCATTCACGCGTTGTGCGAGTCCATAATGCTTCGCTCCATGCGGGGCTGGAGTGCTGCACCGGATTCGTGCCCGACCCATGCCCGATGGTCTTGATCTCTCAGGGAGCGAACGCGGCTCCCCAGCGATGAAACGGAACGATCGATGGCCCAACCGACAACTCGCACAACCGCCGATTCCGATGGGCTCGGGCTCGATAGCGAGTCGATCCTGCATGCGGATGGTGGCGGACGTACCCCTGATGACAACGCGGCGGAAGTCGACGCGCGTGTGGCGGACGTGCTGGATTATGAGGCGGACGACGAGGGGCTGGATTACCGGCGCCGGTACCGGGGGCTGATCGGTGTCGGCAGCAAGGTTCCGATCCGGGACCGGGCTATCCTCTCTCTGGTCTACACGCCCGGTGTCGCAGACGCCTGCATGGCGATTCATCGCGAGCCGCTGCGGTCGTTCGACCTGACCTGCCGCGGCAACACGGTCGCGATCCTGACCGATGGCTCGGACATCTTCGGCCGGGAGAGCGGTCCGCCGGAGTCGGCGATTCCGCTGGCCGAGGCGAAAAGCGTCATCTTCAAGACGTTCGCCGGAATCGACGCCTTCCCGGTCTTCCTCTCGACGCACGACGTGGGAGAGATCGTCGAGACGGGCGTCTCGATCTCGCCGACGTTTGGCGCGATCTGCCTCGATGACATTTCGTCGCCCCGCGCCTTCACGATCGCCGACAACCTCGACAAGGCGGCCGACATTCCGGTTTTCTCGAACCAGCACCACGGCACGGCGATCCTCGTGCTTGGGGCGCTGTACAACTCGCTCAAGCTTGTCGACAAGAAGCTTGAAGACGTTAGTGTCGTCCTCAGTGGGGCCGGAATCGCCGGAATCGGGGTCGCGCGCCTGTTGACCCGGGCCGGTGTTCGCAACCTGGTGGTCTGCGACCGTGCCGGGGCGATCTACCGCTACCGCCCGGAGCGAATGAACTGGGCAAAGGCCTACGTCGCCAAGGAAACCAATCTCGACCAGCGCCAGGGCTCGCTGGAAGCCATGCTCAAGGGAGCGGATGTCTTCATCGGTCTCTCGACCGGCGACATCGTCACCGCCGAGATGGTGCAGTCGATGGCGCCCGATCCGATCGTCTTTGCGCTCGCCGTGCCCACCCCGGAAATCATGCCGGAACAGGCGCGGAAGGGCGGCGCCCGGGTGATCGCAACCGGCCGCTCAGACTTCCCGAACACGATGGATGTCTCGCTGGTCTTCCCCGGATTCTTCCGCGGGCTGCTCGATTCGGGCGCCCGGAACATCCGGCTCCGGATGCTGCTCTACGCGGCACGAGCACTGGCCGACATGGTGCGCCCCTCGGAGCTCCACGCGGACTATGTGGTGCCCCGGATCTTCGACTTCCGGGTCGCTCCGGCGATCGCGGCGGCGGTGGTCCACGGCGCGATCGAGTCGGGCGAGGCGTCGCGGCACGTGACCGCCGAGGAAGTTGCCGAGAAGACCCTCCGCTACGTCTACGAGGGACGCCTGGAACCCCAGCGCCCGAGTGTCCGCACCGAGGGCACGACCTTTCGGGAGGAAGCAATCGACTTGCGGGAGCGGCATCACGGGATTCTGGAAATTCGCAGCAAGATTCCCATTCGCGATCATCACATATTGAATCTCCTCTACGTGCCACCCAAGGCGCTCGTGCCGGCCCACGTCATTCGTGACGACGTGACGAAGGTGACCGAGCTGACGGCCAAGGGCAACCTGGTCGCGATCGTGACCGACGGCTCGGCCGTGCTCGGATTGGGCGACATCGGACCGCAGGCCGCGCTCCCGGTGATGGAGGGCAAGGCGGTCCTCTTCCAGACCCTCGCCGTGGTTGAGGCGTTCCCGATGTGCCTGGCGTCCCGCGACCCGGACGAGATCGTGCGAATCGTGACGGCGATCGCGCCATCGTTCGGTGGGATCAACCTGGAAGACATCGCCGCGCCGCGCTGCTTCGAGATCGAGGACAAGCTGCGGGCGGCGCTCGACATGCCGATCTTCCATGATGACCAGCATGGCACGGCGATCGTGGTCCTGGCTGGGATGCTGAACGCGGCCAAACTCCGGAATTGCGGGCTCCATGAGCTCAAGATCGTGATCAATGGTGCGGGCGCGGCGGGCATCGCCGTCGCCAAGCTCCTGACAGCGGTCGGCGCAGCGGACGTGATCCTCTGCGACCGGGCCGGGGCGATCCACGTCGATCGCATGGACCGGATGGACGGTTCGAAACGGGCGATTGCCGAGATCACGAACCGCGAGCGACGATCCGGCTCGCTGACCGATATCCTGCCGGGTGCGGATGTCTTCGTCGGGCTTTCGGCGCCGGGCACGATGACGCCGGAGATGGTGCGCTCGATGGCTGACGATCCGATTAT
>CADCWJ010000547.1 GCA_902806365.1 uncultured Thermomicrobiales bacterium | reverse complement strand
TCCCGCATCGGGTCGAGAACGTCGTTGACGACACCCGCCAGATACTCCTTGACCTCGACATCCCCGATCGTTCCCGCGCGATAGCGATCCTTTATCGCCGCGACCGCGCTCACGTCCGTCGCGAAGACATCGAGCCAGGCGAAAACGGGGTTGCCTTCGACCGTTCCGGGTACGTCGGCCGTGATCCGGTTCGGGTCGGTGTACATCCGGAGAACCTTCCTGCGGACCTCCTCCGGGCCGTCCTCCAGGGAGACCGCGTTGCCGAGGCTCTTGCTCATCTTGCGCCTGCCGTCCGTGCCGATGAGAGTCGGTGTCTCGCCCTCGACCGTCTCCGGAACCGAAAAAACTTCGCCGTAGCGGGCATTGAAGCGGCGGGCGATCTCACGCGTCACCTCGACGAATGCGTAATTATCCTTGCCGACCGGCACGACATTGGCGCGGACGCAGAGGATATCGGCCGATTGCAGGACCGGGTAGCCGAGCAGCGCAAACGACATCTCGATGCCCGCGTCCCTCGCCATCTCCTTGAGCGGGGGCAACCGTTCGAGACGTGCCACGCTCACCAGTGGCTGGAAGAGACCCGCCAGCTCGTGGATCTCCGGAACGGCAGATTGGAGGTAGAAGGAGACGTGCTCCGGCTCGATCCCGGCGCTCAGCGCGTCGAGCACGAGGCCGCGCGCCCGCTTGTCGATCAGGGCGATCTCGGCGGGGTCGCTTCTGGTCGTGAGCATGTGCAGGTCGGCGATGATGAAGAAGCTTTCGTACGCGTGCTGCAGCCGCACCCGGTTGCGCAGCGAGCCGACGAGATGGCCGAGATGAAGCGGGCCGGTCGGGCGGTCTCCGGTGAGCATCCGGGGTCGCGATTCGTTGGTGGACACCATGAACCTCCATCGCCCCCCTGGGGTGACGACTGTATCAACGTGGGTTAGGAAACGGGAAGTTTGGCTGGGCGGGCGAGAGTCGCGGAATGCGACGGGGCCGGCCGGTCAGGGAATGGCGCGCGCGGCGCGCCAGCGCTCCCAGGCGGCAACGATCCCAACATCATGAGGGAACGCCAGCGTGGGCAGCCGGTCCGGGGAGAACCAGCCGATCTCGGTGAGGTCGTCTCCGGCGACGGGCTCGCCGATCGTGGAGAGCGCCGGGAACACGAGCAGCACCACCGGATCGCCGGCAGTCGAGAAGACCCCCAGCAGTGGTCCAAGCGTCACCGCCAGCCCGGTCTCTTCGGCCACCTCCCGGATCGCGGCCTCCTCGACGACCTCACCGCGCTCGACGAACCCGGCGGGAAAGCTCCAGAGACCC
>CADCWJ010000546.1 GCA_902806365.1 uncultured Thermomicrobiales bacterium | reverse complement strand
GCCAGCACCGCGAGCTTGACGATCAGGGTCTTCCCGTAATCGGTCGTACGCAGCGCGGTCAGGTTCCCCACATGGAGCCAGCCGGCGTAGAACCCGGTGATCCCGATCGACGCCATGCTGATCAGGGCAAGCACGGAGAAGCGGGGAATCGCGATCGCCAGCACGTGCCGCCGCTGTAGCGGCTCGAGCCCGCGCAGTCCCGGCAACAGCACGAAGGCGAGGATCGCGAGCCCGCCGATCCAGAGCGAGGCGGCGAAGAGGTGCACGCTATCAGCGGCCACCGCGAACAGGCGTCCGTTTCGCTGGGCGGCGGCATGGGCGATCAGGCTGAACGGGATCGGCAGCGCGGCAGCGACGATCCACGCCGCCACCCCTTCAGCCTCCCGCCGCCGCGTGAACCACCAGCCGCACGCCGCGAGCACCAGCGCGGAGATCACGATCAGCGCAATCCTGGCCAGCCAGAGCCGCCCGTACCGGGTCTGCCCCAGGGTGTTGAGCACCTTGTCGAAGGGCGAGCCGTCAGCGATCGCGAACGACTGGACGACCAGCGCCGCGAGCGACCCCCCGATCGCCAGGAACGTCGCGATCGCCACGTATCGCTTCATCCGGCGCACGAACCCTGGACCCGATCGCCAGACCCCGCCCAGCGCCGGGCGGACGACCTCCGACCAGACCGGCCAGGCCGCGAGCAGGAGGGCCAGGCCCACCAATGCCGCCCATCGCGAAAGGGTTCTGGCCCACTGGGACGCCGTCGCTTCCGCGCTTGCCGCTCCCGGAATCACGACACTGGCGATGTCCGCGTTTGAACCGATCGTGAACGCAAAGTAGTTCTGGGCAGTGTGTCCATCGGCTGTCGAGAGGGTGCGCCAAAGGATCGAGTAGGTGCCATTGCCGAGATTGGCGGGCAGCGCCAGCCGCATCGTGAAGGCATCGTCGCCCTCGGAAAGCGTCGTGCCGGCAACCGGATTGCCCGCGCTGTCGTGCAGGACCATCCGGGAGTACGACCGTTCGAGCGGCTCGGTAAAGCGCACCGTGACGAACGGTGGCGAAGCGGGGACGATGTCGCCACCGGCTGGTTCACTACTTTCAAGCGCCGCATGCGCCGTCGCGGTGGCGGGATACCATACGGTGGCGATGACGGCGAGCAGGAACACCGAACAGATACGGCGGGCAGACCAGGGCATGGCTCGACGATCCGCCGGGTGCGGAATGTCCGCGGTGAGCATGGAGGGCCTTTCCTGGCCGTGGTGGTTCCGGCGACGGACGTATCCGCCACCGGAACCACCCTGCCTCGCTAGACCCGGCCGGAACGGCGGCGCAGTGCAACCGCCCCGCCCGCCAGTGCCAGCACCGCTCCACCAGCGATTACCGGGAACGCCAGCGTCACCGGGTCGGTCTCCTGCTGGTCGCCGTTGGCGACGATCGGAAACTCAAGATCGCTTCGCACCCGCACCGAATCGAACCCTTCCGGCGACGAGGTGAAGCTCTCGTCGACTGCGACGCCTTCAAGTTGACCATAGATGCGGAAGGTGTAGTCCCCCGGTTGGGTGGGAATGAAGACCGATTCGTAGACACCTGCTTCCCCAAAAGCCGGCTGCAGCGTCAGATCCCGGGTCTGGTCGGCGAAGATGACCTGCGCCTTGAGCGTGTCGGACGCCGCGAGCACCGGAGCGCCCGCCCTGGTGATCGCCAGGGAGAGGCCGTTGGTGTCGTTCTGGACGGCTGGTTCGTTGATGAACCCGACCACGAACGAGTAGTTGGTGGCGACGACGCGCTCTTCATGTGCGGAGACGCTGACCGCCGGCATGAGCATGATTGCCAGGACAAGCGCCACGGCGGCCGTGACCACCCGCGCGCGAAGAGAAACGAACATGAGACGAGGCATTCCCAGGCTCCTTGTGATTGACAGGATGGCTCGCTCGCGGTGAGCGAGCGACGAGCGGGATGGGTTCAGGAGGCCGGGCGCGGGGGTGGGGGATCCTGCACGATGCTGACCTGGAGCAGTCTGGTCACGCTCTCCCACAGCGGTGCGCCGGCGGCGTTAGCCAGCAGCAGCGCGATCAGCGCCCCGAGCTCCTGAATCGGGGACGACGGTTCGATCGGGCTGTAGAGTCCCATTCGCTCCGGCATGTCGGGTGACGCTGGCTGGCCGCTGGAGAGGGCGCTCCCTGCTCCGCCCATATGGCCGGTCGCCCATGAATCGAGGGGCACGTTCGCCGGGACGAACGGGGACACGATGCGCCTCGAAGTTGCGGTGCCAGTTTCCTCACGATGATGATGGGGATGGCCCACAGCCGTGTCGACGACACCCTGGAGGATGCTGTGCGCGTGGGATGTCCCGGTCCCGGCGCGATAGCTGACCGGCATCAGGAGCATCACCAGGGCGAGCAGCCCGAGCCCGATCAGCCGGGTGCCGGGGCGGCCGAGGATCTGGATCATCACGTGGGCTGGTGGGACTGTCTGCTGGCGCAACCTTCGTCCATGCGCGCATGATCGGGAGATACGGTCCGCCGTTGACGTTCACCGTATCGGTTGAAACGTAGCCTAGCACAGCGGTTTTGGCGCAACCGGGCACGACGCGGGGGCAGGTGAGCCCGCTCACCTGCCCCCGCCGCTCTCCGCGATCCCCGCCCGTCAGGGGGACGGGTCCACCGTCCCCCTGACGGCAATGCGGGGTTTTACGTTGATCCTGTCACTGCGAGTCCACGCACCGGATCGATTGTGCCCCGGCGCGGTCAGCCGCAGGGTGCCGGGTGAGCTCAGTAGTGGATCTCGACCCGTACCCCAACCGTGGTGATGCCGTAGAGATACTCGGCGACATCGACCGGCAGGTTGATGCAGCCGTGGCTCATCACCGAGCCGAAATTGTTGTGCCAGTAGGCCCCATGGATCGCGTGCCCAACGTCGGTGAAGTACATCACCCACGGCACCGAGGGAACGTTGTACGACTCGCCGCCGAGGACACCTTCCATGTCCTGGACATCGATCTTCGTGTTGATGAAGAAGGTGCCGGGCGGCGTCGCAAACTTGTCTCGACCGGTGCTGACCAGCGTTTCCAGGATCGGCCGGTCACCCTGATACACGATCATGTACTGGGTCGTCAGGTTGACGTCCATCCACAGTTCCCCGCCTCCCGGTACGAAACCGGTCGTGATCGTGGGGGTGGATTCGGGGGTCGGCGTGACCGGCGGCACCCACAGCTCTTCACTGTAGGTCGGGACATCGCCCTGCGCGATCGGGGACTGATCCAGCCCGTATTTCTCGGCCAGGCGCCGGCCGATCGGAACCATGTACGGATCGCCCTCGTTCTCGCGGGCGAGTTGGCCGCGCTCGAACATCTGATAGGTGACGCCCGCCAGGTCGTACTCCTCGGTCAGGGGATTGCCAAGGAAATCGGCGCCTCCCGTTCGCTCCCAGAAGTCGAGGAAGCCAAGTCGCAGGGAATGCCGTGTCTCTGCAATGTACGTCGCACTGGCGCGGACATCGTCCTCGGCAAGCGGGAGCCAGGCTTGCGCAAAGCGGGCCGCTTCCACCGCCGAGGATGTATCCCCGGGATCGGCTCCGGCCGATGTCATCGGGCGCTGCACGGTCATCGGGCGCAACTCTTCGCCGATCTTGCCGAGGATCACCTGATTGCCGCTCGCGTCACCCTCCGGCCAGTATTCGAACCGTGCGTACTGGAGGTATTGCACGATGTGCCCGTTGGGCTGCTCGATCTCGGCGGTGATCGGGTAACCGAACGAGCTGGCGCCGCCGGCGTTGCGCCACAGATCGAGAAAGAGCTGATCGAGCGTGTGGCCAGTCTCGGGCAGGTAGACACGGGAGGGTGGCGACCAGTCACTGCCGGGGGTTTCGAACTCCTGGACGGGTGCATCCTGAAGAGCTGCCTGGGCACCTTCCTCCGGAGCGGGCGGGTCTTCCGCCTGTTCTCCGCGCGGCTCGATCTCCTGGGCGGAAGTCGCCGCCGACAGCGGCGCGGCCATCGTCAACAGCAGCATCGCGACGCTGAGGAGGAGTGGAAGCGTGTGCCAGTGGGTCACTGCGCGTGATCGAGGACGGGTGTCCATGCGCAATGATGCCGAGTCAGCGAGGGGTCTCACCAGTGCTCCTTTCCTGGATGCTGAAGGATATATGCTCGTGCGTGGCCGTCCTGTTTCCGACGAACGCATGCGTTCGCCGCAACCGGACTCGAAAAACGGGAGCGCATCCATTGATTCCGATGGGACTGCGATCAAGCGGCGTGTCGCTGATCCATACCAGTGTAAACGCAGATCACCGCCCGCCCGTTTCCCGTGGTGACTGATGGGAGCGATCGTTCAGGATACGTTGTCGTCGAGGTCAAGGTCGAGGCTGATGTCCAGCGCAGGGGCGGAGTGGGTGAGGGCGCCCACCGAGATCAGATCGACCCCGGTCTCCGCGATCTCGCGGATCCGGCCGAGCGTAATCCCGCCCGATGCTTCCAGCAACACCTGACGGCCAGCGCCGTCGCGGTGCCTGACGGCGGCAGCCATCGTTGCGGTCTCCATGTTGTCGAGCAGGATGATGTCGGCCCCCGCCGCCAACGCCTCGTGGAACTCGGCAAGCGTCGTGACCTCGACTTCGACCCGCAAGGTATGCGGTGCTCGCTCGCGGGCACGTGCGATCGCATTCGTCACGCGGTCCACGCCGCCGATCGCCGCCAGATGGTTGTCCTTGATCAGGACCCCATCGGCCAACCCGAAACGATGGTTGCGCCCCCCGCCGTCGGACACCGCCTGCTTCTCCAGGAGCCGCAGGCCGGGCATCGTCTTTCGGGTATCGACGATCCGGGCGGCGGACCCCGACGTTTCGTCAACTTAGCGGGCCGTCGTCGTCGCCACTCCCGAGAGCCGCTGGATCAGGTTCAGCGCGGTGCGCTCCGCCGTCAGCACCGCGCGCGCAGGGCCACGGACATGGGCCAGCGTCGTTCCCGGCCGCACCGGATCGCCATCACGAACCCGCGCCTCGAACGCGACGCTGCCGTCCACGCGCCCGAACACGAACCGGGCAACGTCGATCCCGGAGATCACCCCGGTGTCCTTCGCCAGCATCACGCCGGAAGCCGTCGTCCCGGCGGGTACGGTCGCGAGCGTCGTGATGTCGCCCGTGCCGATGTCCTCGGCGAGCGCGAGATCGACGATCGCCTCCCACCCGTGATGCCGTTCGGCGACTGTCACTGTGCCGGCTCGCTATCGGGTTTGAGCGGCACGTGATCGAGCGCCGAGCTCGTGCCACCCTTGAAGCGGGCTCCGGGGGCGTGCCAGCCGACCCGGAACTGGACCTCGCCGGATGGCTGCACCCGGCGCCCCACCATCTTGAACCCGCACGCCTTGAAGAACGGCAGGATCGCCTCCGGCGTCTGCGCCACGAGCGGTCGCCTGCCGGAGCGGCGCAGCGCATCCTGCAGCAGCATCCGGCCGATTCCCTGCCGCCGGTGCGCCGGGGCGACAACGATCGTCGCCAGGTCGTTCGCCAGGCCATCCTTGGTCAGCGCGTAGACGGCGACCAGGCTGCCCGCACGGTAGGCGCCGAAGAAGGCCGCCTTCGGTTTCGCGGTGATCGCATCACGCAACGCCCGCGCCGCGTCGTGGTCGGCGATCCCCGGATGCCCGGTCAGGAGGCGCGTCGCATCGTCATCAACGTCAGCCGCGAGAGGCCGGATCTCGAGCCGGGCACTGGGGTCGACGAAGACGATCGCGTTGGTGGCCGTCTCCGGATCTCGTGGCTCGGTCATGTTCTGGTCTAATCCAACGTCAGCCGGTTGGCAAACGGCGTGTCATCGTCATACGGTCCGATCAGCGCCAGGTTGAGCTTGTCCTCGCGCAGGAGCTCGGACGCAAGCGCCTGGACATCCTCGACCGTCACCGCCTCGATCTTCTCCATTACCTCTTCCGGCGTCTTGATCTCGCCGTAGGTCGCCTCCTGACCGCCCACCCACGAGGCGACCGAGCGGCTGTCTTCGAGCCCCATCAGGAGGCGGCCCTTGCGCAGTGTCTTGCTGTGCTCCAGCTCAACTGCGGGAACCGCAACATCGCGAATCTTGCGCAGCTCGCCAACGATCGCCTCGACCGTCTCCTCCACCCGCGCCACATCGGTACCGGCGTAGACCACGCCCTGCCCGACATCCTCATAGCCGCGAAAGTAACCATAGACGGAATAGACGAGGCCGCGCTTCTCGCGAATCTCCTGGAACAGGCGGGAGCTCATCCCGGACGACAGGATCGACTCGATCGTCGACTGCGCGTAGCGGCGCTCGTCGTGATACGAGACGGCCGGGAACGCGACGCACAGGTGCGCCTGCTCGGTCTCCCGGTTCAGTACCCTGACCCGCTTCCCCGTCTGCGTCCCCGTCACCGCCGGATACCGGTCCGGCTCGCCGCTCGGCGTGAGATCCCCGAAGAAGCGCTCGGTCAGCGCGACGACGTCCTCGTGGCGAACATCACCGCCGGCCGCGACGACCAGCCGGTCCGGCGTGTAATTGCGTCGCCAGAAGTCGATCATGGCGTCCCGCGTCGTATTGGCGACCGTCTCCTCGGAGCCGGCGATCTCGCGCCCGATCGGGTCATCGCCCCAGACGAGCAGGTCGGTGATGTCGTGGACAAGCTCTTCGGGCACATCCTGAACGGAGCGGATCTCTTCGAAGATGACCTTTCGCTCCTTGTCCATCTCGGTCGGGTCGAAGGTGGAGTTGCGTAGCATGTCGGCCAGCACATCGAACGCCAGGCCGAAATGGGTGCTCGGCACCTTGCACCAGTAGGAGGTCGATTCGCGGCCGGTGGCGGCGTTGAGCATGCCGCCGACGCTCTCGATCTCCTCGGAGATCGTCATCGGGTCCGGCCTGCGCTCGGTGCCCTTGAACAGCATGTGCTCCAGGAAGTGGGAGACCCCGGCGATCGGCGCCGGCTCGTACCGCGATCCGACGTTGTAGTAGAAGATCAGGCTCGCCGAACGCACCCCGGACATCGGACCGGTCACCACCCGGACTCCGTTCGGCAGGGTCGTCTTCTCATAGAGCGGCGGCACCATGACGCCGGGAGCGGATGACGCAACAGTTACCGCCTGGCGAGCGAGGTGCGTGGGGAATGGACCGGCCAGCGCGGCGTTCAAGGGCGATCGGGGGTCGGTGAAGCCGCGCGCGCCTGGTCCGGAGTGATGCGATCGACGTGGCAATGGTCACCTCTTTTTGGAAACGGATCGACAGATTAACGAAACGATACAGACGTTTGGACCGTCGCGCTAGCGAGCTGTCCTCCACGATCGGGCGGGAACGCCATTGTCCCGCAGGTCAGGTGAACCGCGAAGGGTCTCCCGGCAATCCGGGCAGTTGCCTGGGCAACTGCTCGAGCAGCCCAACGAGCATGGCCAGCGCACGGTCCGTCGCCGCCTCGATTACGGCGTCGCGGTCGCCCGCAAAGCGATGCTCCTCAACCACCGTCCGCTCCGGTGTCGCCAGCGCGATGTAGACGAGCCCGACTGGCTTGCGGGCGGTTCCGCCCGCCGGTCCCGCGATCCCGGTTGTCGCGACGGCGAGATCGGCACGCAACAGGCGTCGCACACCTTCGGCCATCGCCCGCGCGCATGGCTCGCTCACCGCGCCAGGGGTATCCAGAATCGCTTCCGGAACTCCGAGCACATCGCGCTTGACATCGTTCGCGTAGGCGACAACAGCGCCAAGGAAATAGGCGGAGGAGCCAGCGTTACGTGTGATCCGGTGGGCGATCGTGCCTCCGGTGCAGGACTCGGCGGTCGCGAGCGTGACCCGCCGGCCATCGCTCAGGAGGTCGTGAAGCCGCGCTGCAAGCGGCCGGAGAGAATCGGATTCCGTCATGGTGCGCGTTGCCTGCCCGTACGAACTGTCGAATCGGCGGTCAATACTGCCAAAAAATGCAAATCTTGTCCGTGCCGCCTGATACACGCGGGGACGTGCGTCCCGTCGAGACAGGAAAACGGCGTCGCGTCGTCATGGCACAGGGTCGCGCGAGGCGGGTCATGCTGCGATCACGGTAACATCGGTGGCGTCGAAAAGGGCGTCAATGAGGTCACCGCGGGCGAAGGCCGGTGACCGCCCATCGGCGGGGAGTTCGGCCACGAGCGGTGTACCGTCGGTCAGTTCAATGTCGCAGGCGATCGTCGCCCCCGTGTACGTCTGTTCCCGGATCACCCCCGGCCACCGCGCGCCCGTGTTTGCTCCCGTTCCCCGCCGGGCGAGCCGGATCCGCTCCGGCCGGATCACGATAATGACCGGCCCTGCAACGAGCCTTTCCCGCTTGGGCACCTCGAGCGTGTTCGCGCCCACCCGCAAGACCATCGACGATTCGGGAGCGGGGCTCGCGATCGCGTCGAGCACGTTCCGCGCGCCCATGAACCCCGCCACGAAACGGGTTTCAGGGTGCTCGAAGATCATCCTCGGCGTGCCGGTCTGGACGATCCGCCCCTCGTTCATGACCACCATCCGATCCGACATCGAGAGGGCCTCGTGCTGGTCGTGCGTGACATGGACGAACGTCGTCCCCGTTGCCCGCTGCATCCGGCGCAACTCGCCCTGCATCGTCCGCCGCAGGGAGAGATCGAGCGCGCCGAGCGGCTCGTCCAACAGCAGCACGGCCGGGTTGAGCACGAGTGCGCGCGCGAGCGCGACGCGCTGCCGCTGGCCGCCGGAAAGCTCCTGAATACGGGCGTTCCGGGCGCCGGGGAGCGCGACGAGATCGAGAATCGCGTCGAGTCGACCGGCGATCTCGCGTCTCCCGACGCCGCGCTCGACCAGCCCGAACCCGACGTTTCCGGCGACGGTAAGATGCGGAAAGAGCGCGTAATCCTGGAACACCATCGCGGTGTCGCGCTGGTGGGGCGGAATGCCGTCGACGCGGCGCCCCCGGATCGCGATCGTGCCGCTGTCGGGCCACTCGAATCCCCCGATCAGGCGCAGCGTCGTGGTCTTGCCGCAGCCGGACGGTCCGAGCAGCGTCACGAATTGCCCGGCCGGGATGTCCAGCGTCATGTCGTCGACCGCGAGGGTGGCGCCGAACCGCTTGGTGACGGATGTCAAACTGACGTCACTGGAGGACACGGCAACACGCGCTCGCTTTCCGGATCGTGAAATGGCGAAGGGATAGCAATGTCATTGTCCGGGAATCAGGGCATCGAGCGCGAGGCACGCATCCGGTTCCGGCCATTGTCCCTGGAGGACATGCCGCGCATGCTGGTGTGGCTCTCCGATCCCGATGTCTCGCCGTGGTACAGCGAAGGCGCGCTCACGATCGAGAATCTCACCGCCAGGCATCGGGGACCGGTCGAAGGAACCGAGCCGACCCGACCATTCATTATCGTGATCGATGGAACGGATGCCGGCTATATTCAGGCCTATGTCATCGACGATCACCCCGATTACGCGCGGCAGATGCTGCTTCCGACCGGCGCCGTGGGCACCGATCTCTTTCTCGGCGATCCGGCATTTCGTGGCCGGGGATGGGGCGTTCCCGTGCTGCGTGCGTTTCTCCGGCGAATCGAGTTTGGCGAGATGGGGGCGACGCTGGCGGTCATTGCGCCTTCTCCCGGCAATGCGCGGGCGATCCATGTCTACGAGGGCGCGGGGTTCCGCTGGCTGAAAACCGTCGCGATCGTCGACGAGGCCCCCGGGAACACGGGCGATGAATACGTCATGACAATGACCGCCGCCGATCTCGCGATCGGTCACCCGGACGCGGAGTCTATCCATCCGTGCGAGTCATCTCGGGTGGGCTCCGCGAAAGATGCGGATTGCTGACGCGATCAGGATGCAGCCGAGGCCAAGCTTCAGCGCGGCGGCGGGCATGATCCCCACGAGCAACCCGCCGATGATCGCGCCAATCACCGAGCCGATGCTCATGGGTGCCACTGTGTCGCGAAGCGCCCGCCGGTCATATCCGCTTCGGCGCGCATAGCGGATGATACCGACGGCGACGGTTGGCAAGCTGACGAGCAGGCTCGCGGTGCCGGCGGTCTTGATCCCTGCGCCAAAGGCGAAAACCATCGTTGGAATGATCACTTCCCCACCCGCGACGCCGAGCAGGCTCGACACAAGCCCGATACCGAGGCCGAAGCAGAAGCCCGCGGCAACTCGAGCCGCCGTATTATCGGGGACGAAGCCGTCGGCACTCGTTGGCAGGAATGATTCAACGATCAGCGCGCATCCGATGATGACCAGCAGCCACAAGATGATGCCCTTCAGGCGCTCGTCGGACAGACGATGGAGCAGTGCGGTCCCGATGATGGCGGTCACGACCGCGCCGGAGATGAGTCCAACGATGGCAGGGACGAACGGCTCGACGGGCTCGAACGACAGCGAGTGCGACCGGATCGCCAGCGCCGCGCAGATCGTCACGATGCTCACCGCGAGATTCAGTGGAACCGCCCGGCGAGGTGGGTAGCGCAAGGGCCCGACAAGCACCGGTAGCCGGAACTCGGCACCGCCGAGCCCAATCAGGCCGCCGAGTACGGCAATGGGCACGGCAAGGACAAAGGCCAGCACCGACCGCCCTTTTGGTGTCTTGACTGTCGAACTCAACGCTCTTCACCTTCCGAACCGTTTTGCATTGCAGACGATGATCGGTATCGTCGGTGGCGCCGGATCGGCGTGCATGGTGACCTCCGAACCGCAGCCATTGATCGAGAGCACCGGTGTATGGAACGGTACGGTCGATCAGGCGTTACGCAGGCTCGATGGGTCGGTGACGATTCGGACGACGACCAGAAACACGATCGATGTCGCCAG
>CADCWJ010000545.1 GCA_902806365.1 uncultured Thermomicrobiales bacterium | reverse complement strand
GAGCGTCAGAACCCCGGGCACCATCAGCAGAGCCAGGATGACGAGGTAGATGAGCGCCTTGCCGGGAAACCGGTGCCTCGCGAAGACATACCCGCTCAGCGACGACAGGAACACGACACCGACAACCGACGCGAGCGAATAGAGGAGGCTGTTGAAGATGTAGCGCCGCATCGCAAGCCATCCTTCGCGATAGTTCTCCCACCGCGCCGGGTCAGGAAGGCTCCAGAATCTCCCGTAGATCTGACCGTTGTCCTTCAGGGAAAGGAAGATCATCAGCGCGATCGTCACGAAGCTCAGTGCCAGGATCACAAGAAGGGTCGCGATCAGGAGCGTTTGCCAGGCGATGTTCCTGTAACGGTTGCGGGCACGCAGGCGAGTGTCCGCCTGGTCGGCGGCCGGATGGGTCGTGGTGCTCATGGTGTTCGCCATCGATGCCTCTCCTGGCGGGCCACAATGGCGGGCGTGGCGCCCCTCCGCAATCCAGCGGTCCGCCTGGCTTGGAGCGTTCGCCCAGCGCCGTCCCGGAATGGCGCTGGCGCCTCATCCCTCATGTGCCGTACTCGACGGAGGATTTCACGTACCGGAGGTTGAGGATGGTGCCCCCCAGAATGACGATGAAGAGCACCGCGCCAATCGCGGATGCCGCCCCGAAATTGTTGAATCGCACCGCCTGGTAGTAGAGCTCGAGCGATGGGACATAGGTGGCGCTGCCGGGCCCGCCTCCGGTCGTCAGGAAGATCGCGGCGAATTCCTGCACGGTGGCAATGAACGTCAGGATGAGCACCAGCCGGACCTGACCGAGCAACAATGGCAAGTCGATATTGAAGATGCGCCGGAGCGTCGAGGCGCCGTCGAGCGAGGCGGAATCGAACAGCTCACCGGGTATGGAGATCAGTCCCCCATAGAAGATGAGGAGGGCGAACGCGCTCACCCACGGAAAGCCCATGAACACGATCGACCAGATCGCGGTGTCGGCATCGCCAAGCCAGAAGCGGGTGAGATTGCCGAGGCCCACCGCTTCCAGAACCTGATTGGCCAGCCCGATGTTGGGGTCGTAGACGTTGACCCACAGCAGGATGCCGACAACCCCCGGCACGATCACCTGCAGCACGAACAGCGTGCGAAAGGCATAGCCGACGCTCGGGCTGCGGACGTGGAAGATCATCTCCGCGACCGCGAGCGGGATCAGCAGCTTGAGAAAGCCGGTCACGATCAGGATCAGCAGGTTTCCGATGCCGGTCCAGAAGTAGCGATTGTTTCCCAGATCTTCGAACTGCTTGAGTCCAACCCACCTCGTCCGGATCCCGGGCGACCACTCGGTGAAGGCGTGGTAAATCCCGGAGAATGCCGGGTAATAGTTGAACAGCAGCAGCATGACCAGCGTGGGAACAAGAAAGAAATAGGAGACTCGTGCCCGCCACATCTCCCGCCCGAGGGAGCGGTTCCAGTTGGCGACCCGGCGCCAGGCGCGCTCGCCATCCGGCCGTTTGCGCAGCCCCAACGCCACCGTGACGATCACGACAAGGGCCACCCCGGCAACCAGCAGCGGTACGACATACTGGCCGAAACGGGATTCCACCTCCGGAACCTGGTAGGTTCCACCTTCCCCACGCGGGAACACCGCGACCTGACCCTCGAGCGCAACGGCCGCCAACGAGGAGTCGCCGTTCAGCGACAGATCCCTGAACGCGGACTCGACGCCCGATTCCGATACCAGGTTGCCCTCCGGGTCGAACACCGACAGCGTTCCAGCGGAGCTGCCGGCAACGATCACGCTTCCGTCACGGCTGATGCCCACCGCGGGAACCGGACTGCCGAGCAACCTGGTCCAGACGATCTTGCCGCTTCCGCCATCGAGCAGGGAGAGGGTCTCGCGATCGTCACCCGCCACGATGCGGGCGCCATTGGCGGTCACCGCAAGCCCGCGCACGCTGTAACTGAGCGTGGATTCCCAGACGACCTGCCCCTCGCCGCTGATCAGGACGACCCGGGAGTCACGGCTGCCGGCGACGACTCGAAATCCCCCCTCTCCCCCGTAGAGGGCCACCTGAGATACATGGTCGGTGGCGGTATGCTGCCAGGTGAGGGTGCCCGAGGCATCGAAGAGGGAGACCGTCCGATCTTCCGAGCCGGCCGCGACAATTCGCCCATCTCCGGTGATGGAGACACTGAGAAACGTCTGGCCGCCACGATACCGCCAGAGTTCCGCGCCAGAGCCATCCAGCAGGTAGACGTTACGATCTTCGGAGGCGACAGCGACACGTTGCCCATCATCCGAAACGGCGATGCCGTAAACGGTGCCCGTGGTCGGGAATGTCCACAACTCGTCGCCACTGCCGCTGTAGGCCACGACGGAATTGTCCCGGCGACCGGACACGATCACCGTTCCGTCGGCGTTGGTGCCCACCGCATAGACGACGGATTCCGTTGTCTCGAGCCATCCCTCTGCCGCAACGACCACCGTCGGCAGGAGGAGCGCGCAGGCAAGCACGAGGAGCGTCGCGCGAACGAGGGCGCGACAATAGCGCCCTCTCGCACATTTCGCCGGAAGAGCTGGCTGGCGCAGGGTCGGGTCGGTCGGGGGCCGCGGTTCCGGGAAGTGGGACGGAACTCCGCTCCACCTCCCGCCGCGTCGTGTCACGTCCATTGTGCTCGCAATGCAGGCTAGACCTGGCTCGCCGGTTTCTTGGCCGGGTTGGCGAGATCTTCCTCGGTCAACTGCATGTGCTCGAGAATTTCGGGGAACAGCCGGTCGACCGACTGCTGGTAGGCGTCGAGGAATGCCTGGAGTTCGAGGTCCCCGGCAAAGTATTGCTGGGCAAGATCCACCCATTCCCGAACCGACGGCTGGTAATCGGAAATGCCGCGAGCGCGATAGGTTCCCGCGGTGTCCTTCTCGGTATTGCCGATCAGCTTGAGCTGGGCAAACTTGTCCGCCAGGTCGGCGGGCAGCGTGGCATCCTTGACGATCGGCGGCCCAACGATTCCGGTCGAGCCGGCGTTGTCGGGGTCAAGGCGATTCTCCATGTACGTTCCGAACCCTTCCGGGCTGGTCAGGTACATCAGGAAGTCGATCTCCAGGTCGTTCTGCGCCTGATCCTTCTTCGGCACCGAGAGGAACCCGATGTTCACCTCGATCGTCCGGGCCGGTGCATTGACCTCCGGTCCTTCCATCGTCGGGTTGTTGAACGAGCCGATCTCAAACGCCTGGACGTCCTGGCTGGGCAATGGAGTCGCCGGCGCATCAGCCTCGCCTCCGGCCTGGGAGATGTAGCGGCCTTCGGACAGGCTGCGCAGGTCGCGCTCGAAGTTTCCAAGCAGCGCGGCGACATCGAGCCGGATCGCGGCTTCGCTGGTCAGGAACAGCGGATAGGTGTCGGCGCTCCCAAGCCAGCCCGGAGGAGCGGCGCGGTCGCTGAATTGCTTGAAGTTTGTATAGAGCGCCTGGAATTCCGGTCCGTTGACCGTTTGCTGATGGTCCCGGAGCGCGATCATCTTGCGCTGGCTGTTGAAGGTGATCCTGGTCGCGTCATCATTGTTTGGATCGGTCGGATCGTACTCCCAGACGTCGTCGATGCCCTCCCGGAAGTTCCAGTCGCCGGGTTGCGCACGCACCAGCTCCGCTTCGTCCCGGGTGAACTGATCCAGGTACATGCGAGCGAGCCAACCGAACCGAAGCTCCCAGAATGACCGGTAGTCCCCTTCGATGGCGACGGGTATGTACCCGGCGGCGGTGAGCTTGTCGCACCAGTCCATGAACTGATCCCACGTCGGCTGGTTCTTCTCGGTCTGAGCAAGCTCCTCCGCTTCCTGCAGGATCCCCGCGCGCTCGAAGGCCGTCTTGTTGTAGAACCAGAGGACCTGCACGGTCTCGAGGTTGAGTGTGTAAATCTCTCCGGTCACGGGATTCGACATGTTCTGGATCGCGACATCATCCATCGACGCGCGCCAGGGTGCGCCAGTGTACGGATTCGATCGATCCAGATAGGCGGACATATCGACGAATTGCTTGTCCTGGATCAGGTCGGCCACAACGTTGCCGTTGACGATCGAGGCTTCCGGCGTTCCGCCCGCGAACTGGGCCCGGATGAATTCCTGGTAACCCTCGGACGGCTTGAGCTCCACCCGCACCTCAACACCAGGATTCTGCGCCACATAGCTGTCGGCGAGTGCCTGGAACGTCTGGACATCGGTGCTCTGGACGGCAATCGTGATCGTTCCCGACAGTGCGGCCGCGTCGTTCCCGCTGGCTGGAGTGGAGATGGGGACAAGGCCGTCGGCAGGGGTTGATTCCTGGGCCGCTGCCGGAGCGCCACCCCCGACGTGGGCGAGTGCGGCGGGCACCCCTGCTGCCGCGGACGTTCCAAGCAAGCGTCGTCGATTGATGCGATACCCGGTCATCGTCGCCTCCAGTGCCTTGCGTACCCACGAGTTCGAGGAAGGTCGCCCTGTCAGTCACCTCCTGGCTGGTGTCGTGCCGTGATGTCCGCAACCGGATCAGGGACCCTGGCGCACGGCAGGGAATGGCGGGCCAGGGTGGGCGAACCCGCGACCGTCACCGGATCGAGCATTGCCAGTGGCCCCGTCACTGCGGGAACGCGGATCATGTGTGGGCCGCGGAACCGTGTGGTGATCCACAGTCCACGGGTTTCACCGCGACGAGGGCGTTGCCATATTCGTTTAAGCATTCATGTTCCCGTGGCGCGATCATAGCCGCGCTCCGCCACATCGGTCAATAGCGACGATTCGACGATCGTCCGGTGGCTGCAGTTGGTGGCCGCTGATGGAGAATCGGGGCCGGGCGCTCGTCATCGTGCCGTACAACGAGCGTGCGGTGCCCGACGCGAGCATGGACCCTACGCGATCCTGCCCCCGGGATGCCGGTCGAAGACATGAGGGTCGTAGAGCGGGATGAGCACGTCGGCCTCGCGAGCGATGCGGTCGTAGGCGACGAGTGCCTCCTCCATGCTCTCGTTGATCCCGATCGGGTGCCGCCGCGTGATGTTGTCGATGCGCATGAAGGCATCCCCGGCGATCACCGTCCCCACGCTGGTTCGGATCGTCACCGCCAGGCTCGCGCGGTGATGGACCCCGGTCCAGAACGTCTCGACGCCCGGCACGATCTCCTCATCCTCGACCAGGCGCACGCGCGGCCAGGCGTCCGTGACCAGGCCGATCAGCACGTCGTCCGGGATGCAGGATGAGCGCTTGTCGTGGGGATGCTCGCGCCAGCGGGGCGCGTGAAAGTCGATCCATCCCTTCCGGGAAAGGCAGAGCTGCGCGTTGGGAAAGCGGAGGATGTTGCCAAGGGCATAGGTCTGGAACGGCGTCACGATGACGTGGGTGATCTCGTCCACCGTCGTGCCGGCCGCGAGGAGGGCCTCATCGAGCCCCTCCCCCGCATTCACCTCCAGCACATGCTGTTTCGAGATCATCGGGTCGATGACGGGCTTCGGCGGCAGCGTTGCCAGGTCGGGACCGCAGTTCACGAGCACCACGTGGTCTCCGGCCCGGATCACCAGGCCGATCAGCGCCAGGGGTTCGTCCCGGGCGCTCATATCCATCCAGAAGAGCTCGTATCCCGGTGCCCACCGCCACCCGCCGAGCCGGATTGCATCCACCCGATCGACGATCACCATCGCCTTTCTCCCTCGGAGATCACGAGAATCATGCTGCTGAAGCGCCCCGCGGCGCGCTCGCGACATCGGCGTCACCGGATCAGCGAGTGGCATGCACGGTCGCCAGCCGGACCTTCCTAGAAGAAGGGCACGAACCAGTCGTCCAGAATCTCCAGCCCGAACCCGGGCGCATCGCTCGGGACCAGATAGCCATCCCTAGGAACCGCCTGGCCCGGCAACCCCCACCCCTCTTCCAGTGGAATCCCGGGAGGGGTGCAGATGAAGCACTCCAGCCAGGGAACCGCCGGTGAGGCGAACGAGAAGTGCTGGCCATGTGCGGTGTTCCCACCCGCGTGAAGGATCATGCTTACGTTCGCCGCGCCCGCCGAGGCCGCGATCTTCTGGCAGGTCGAGAACCCACCGACCCAGTTGATGTCCTGCTGGACGATATCGGTGACGCGATGGTTGATCGCCCACTGGAACGGGTAGGTCGTATACCAGTGCTCACCGGTCGCCAGGGTTTGCCAGGGCAAACGCTGGCGCACCGCCACATGCGCATCGTGATCGTCCGGCGGCAGGTATTCCTCGATCCACTTCAGGCGGTATGGCCGTAGTGTCTCCGCCAGCCGCACGGTGTACTCGATGTCGAACGCCATCCAGCAATCCAGCATCAATTCGCAGTCGTCACCGATCTGCTCGCGGGTGCGGGCCACGAACTCCTCGTTCTTCCGGAGGCCGTCGAGGCCATCGGCCGGACCATAGGGGCAGGCCAGCTTGAACGCCCGGAACCCCAGTTCCTGGTACCAGTCGACGTCGTTTCCGGTGGCGTAGCAGAACAGGCGGTCGTGGGCCGGCCCACCGGCCAGCGCGTAAACGGGCTTCTGCTCCAGCCTGGCGTGAGCATCCCACAACGCCAGGTCGACGGCGCTGACCGCGTACGACGCCAGGCCCGCCGCTCCGTACGGCGAGGTCAGCCGAACGAGCTTGTCGGCCAGGCGTTCCTTCGCGGTGACATCCTCGCCAATCAGGTTGGGAGCGAGATGGTCGTCGATCACGGCGGCGACAGCCCGGCCATTCCCGGTCTGGCCGTAGCCGATGGTGCCGTCCTCCAGCGTCACCCTGCACCACACCAGTTCCCACTTTGGCAGCCAGAGGCCGCGGTGGGCCTTGACGTCGCGATAGCGGGACATCGGATTGGCAACTTCCGCCGTCTCCGTCCAGGACGCGCGGCGTGGCGATGTCAGTTGTGCTCGCACCGGGGCGTTGAGCCGGACGGCCTGGATGCTGGTGATCTTCACCGGGGTGACCCTTTCCGAAGCACCTGGGACTCCGCCTCCGGCAGCCTGGCCCACTCGCCATCGAGAGATGGGCAAGGCGTTGACTCAGCGGGAGCCCGCGCCCGTTCCAGGCGCATTCTGGTGGTACCGGCTCACGGGATCAATCGGCGGCGACGGCTTCCAGATGCCTGACGACGTTGACCGCGCCGATCTCCCACTCGTCGCCCGATCGGGTCAACGTCGTCAGGCTGGTATTGAGGATCACGGTCTTGCCGGTTCCCAACTCGTTCTTCGAGAGCACCGCGAGGATCGAGTTGATCACGCCGCCGTGGCAGACGACGAGCACCCGCTTGCCCGCATGGTGGTTGGCGATCCGCTCGATTGCAGTCATTGTCCGGGTCGCCACATCGTCCCACGGTTCCAGCCCCGGCCACTCGCCACCGGGCCAGGCCTTCTCGCGCTCGGCCAACGTCAGCCCCTCGGCCTCGCCATAGGCACGTTCCTGGAGATCCCGATCCTGCTCGATGGTCGCGATTCCCGTGGTGGCCGCGATTGCGCGGGCAGTCTCCATCGCCCGCGACAAGGGGCTGCTCACGATGGCATCCCAGCGCTCCTGGCCAAGCGCCTCGGCGACGCGCTGCGCCTGCTCGCGCCCGGTCTCGTTGAGCGGGATGTCGGTCGTCCCCTGGTAGCGATGGGTGAGGTTCCACTCGGTCTCGCCGTGCCGAACGAGACAAAGCACCGTTGGCGTTCCGGGTGATATCGGTGTGTTCAATACATGTTCCTGTACCTGGCGTCGTCGGATCGGACTGTAGACTTCATGCGTACCAGCGGAGACGGATGCAAGGATTAACCGCTGGTTAGGCGTCGATCAGCGCAGACTCGCGGAGCTT
>CADCWJ010000544.1 GCA_902806365.1 uncultured Thermomicrobiales bacterium | reverse complement strand
CGGACTGGCGCCGCTCGATTTGTTCTCCCTGAAGTGTAAACCAGCAGTCGATCCAGGCGAGTCACCATCCCCCTATCCGGCGACATCGTGGGACGGGCCGCCGTTGGGGACATTCGGTCATACCGGTTATGGTCACGGTCTCAAACCGCCGCTGATCCGGTAGGCTGGTCTCCACATACGCCATGCCGCCACTATCGCCACCAAGGAGCCCGTCGTGACATCGACAGCGAACCATGCCCCCATCGAGCGCCAACCCTTCGGCACGTTCGAAGGCATGCCCGTCGAGCGTTTCGTCCTTGCCAATGCGAGCGGAATCAAGGTCGCGGTCCTCTCCTTCGGCGCGGTAATCCAGGAGCTGTGGGTGCCCGACCGTCATGGCGCGCTCGCCAACGTCGTGCTCGGCTTCCGCGATCTCGATGGTTACGTCGCCCGGAACCCCCACTTCGGCTCCGTGCTCGGGCGTTTCGCCAACCGTATCCGCAACGCCGCCTTCCCGCTTGATGGCGCGATGTGCCGGATTACGCCGAACAAGGCGCCGCACAGCGCCCATGGCGGTGCCCGGCCCTTCGACCGCTACGTCTGGGCACCTGCCGTCGTCGAGGTCAACGGGGTGTCCGGAGTCTCCCTCACGCATGTCAGTCCGGACGGCGACGAGGGTTACCCTGGCGAGCTCACCGCAACAGTTACGTATTCCCTGACGTCGGCCAATGAGCTGATCCTGGATTACCGTGCGACGACGACCCGGCCGACCGTCGTCAACCTCACGAATCATTCGTACTTCAACCTCGGTGGAGAGGGATCGGGCACGATCGAGGATCACATCCTCCGGCTTGACGCGACACGGTTCGTCCTGACCGACGCCGAGCAGCTCCCGACCGGAGCGATCGCGCCGGTGGCCGGTACCGCGCTCGATTTCACTTCGCCCCGGCGCATCGGCGACACCCTCCGCGACGGCGCCGACGAGCAGGTCCGGATCGCCCGCGGCGTCGACCAGACGTTCGTGATCGATCGCGCCACGCCGGACGACGCATCGCTCGTGCGCGCCGCGCGCCTCGTTGATCCGGCTTCCGGCCGAGTAATGACCACGCGGACCACCGAGCCCGGCGTGCAGGTCTACACCGGGAACTCACTCGACGGCTCGCTGGCGGGGTACAGCGGGCGGCTCTACCGCCAGGGCGACGCGATCTGTTTCGAGACCCAGCATTTCCCGGATTCGCCCAACCAGCCGTCTTTCCCGAGCACCGTGCTCCGCCCCGGCGAGGAGCTCCACTCGACGACGATCTACGCCTTCGGCACCGACTGAGCGAGCTATCTCGCCATAGCGGCCACCGCGATATGCGAGCGACAGATCGGCGCCAGGCGATACCCTGCGGGCTTTGCTGATCCCTCCGCACCTGGCACGTTTCGTTCCCGCGTCGGTATAGGGTGAGTGCCCCGTCGAATCCTTACCCGTGGATGGCGCCGATTCGTCGTGGCCGCCTGGGGCCGCGACACCGGCGAGACCGTGTCCCAGGATTGGGCCCTGCACCGCTTCGCCGCCAATCCACGTCGAGATGACCATCACCCATCCGGGCGGCGCTGGCCTTCTGGAACGTCCGGTTCCGGGTAACAGGTGAGCACGAAACCGCGGCCCTTCAGGGAGACCGGCTAGAGCGCTCCGGTCGTCGAGCCCAGCCGCGCGGCCGGCCCGGGAATCGTTGGGCAGAGCCATCAATGCGCGAGCCGGCCCGCCGGCCCCGACTTGATCGCCTTTCCGGCAGGAGCGATCTTGCGCGCAAGTCGTGATATGATCGGGCCGAACAACGCGACAATTCATCAAGGTGTCGATCGAGGACGGGCGCGAGGCGTGCCGGTTCTCGCTAATGAGGGGAGACCATCGTGCAAACATCCCGTCCGCGGCCACTGTTTACGCTCGTCCGGGCTGGTTCCCGGGCGTTCGCCCTGCTCGCCCTGCTCCTGGCCTCGACCGTCGCCGGTGCCTTCGCCCAGGGTGACGCGACCCCGGAATCCGGCGCCACCCCCACCGGGGAGCCGGGCGTCGCCAGCGAGTCGTTCGGTGAGGTCGATGGTGAGGCCGTCGAGCGCTACACGCTCACCAACGACAACGGCATGTCAGTCTCGATCCTCACCTATGGCGCGATCGTCCAGTCGATCATCGTCCCCGACCGCGACGGCACGATGGGCGATGTCGCGCTCGGCTTCGACACCATCGAGGAGTACGTCGAGCAGAGTCCCTACTTCGGCGCGATCGTCGGGCGCTACGCCAACCGGATCGCCGAGGGCCGGTTCGAGCTCGATGGCGAGACCTACGAGCTCGCGATCAACAACGAGCCGAACACCCTCCACGGCGGCGAGAAGGGGTTCGACAAGGTGATCTGGACGGCGGAGGAATTCGACAACCCCGATGGCCCGTCGCTGGTGCTCTCGTACACCAGCCCGGACGGCGAGGAGGGCTATCCCGGCACGCTTGACGTGACCGTCCTCTACACCGTGACCCAGGCCGATGAACTCCGGATTCAGTACAGCGCGACGACCGACGCCCCGACCGTCGTCAACCTCTCCAACCACTCGTACTTCAATCTCGCCGGCGAGGGCACGGGCTCGATCTACGATCACGAGCTCCAGCTCAACGCCGCCAACTACACCCCGGTCGACGAAACCTCGATCCCGACCGGCGAGATCGCCCCGGTCGCGGGCACCGCCTTCGACTTCACGACCGGCCACCCCATCGGTGACAGTATCCGGGACGCATCCGACGAGCAGATCGTGATCGGACTCGGCTACGACCACAACTTCGTGCTCGACCGTGAGGATCCCGAGGACACCTCGACGATCCAGGCCGCCGTCGTGACCGAGCCGACGACCGGCCGCGTGATGACCGTCTCGACCACCGAGCCGGGCGTCCAGTTCTACTCAGGCAACTTCCTCAATGGTGCGTTCGGTGGCAAGAGCGGGGGAACCTACCGTCAGGGCGACGGCTTCTGTCTCGAGACCCAGCACTTCCCGGACTCGCCGAACCAGCCCGACTTCTCGACCACCGAGCTGCGCCCGGGCGAGGAGTTCACCTCCACGACCGTCTACGCCTTCGCCGCCGAGTAGCCGGGACACCGCGACCTCGGCAAACGCACCGGCAGAGGGGACGACGAGCCGCGCCAGATTGGCCCGGCTCGTCGTTTTCCGCCCGGCGCCCCGGAGCAACCCGCGATACAATCGGCGGCACGGCGGGGGACACCCTCCGGATCATGGCCTCGAATGACGCGGGAAGGACCAGGCGTGACCCCGTACGCAACGACCAGGCGGATCGACAGCCATCATCATTTCTGGGATCCGGCAACACGCGAGTATCCATGGCTGACCGACCCGGCTCTGCAGCGGGCGTTCGGCCCCGCCGATCTCGAGCCGCTGCTCCGCGCCAACGGAATCGACGCGACGATCCTCGTCCAGACCGTGCCGGATATTGACGAAACCCGAGAGTTCCTGGAAATCGCTGGCACGACTCCCTTCGTGGCCGGGGTGGTCGGCTGGCTCGATCTCACCGATCCTCACATGATCGGCACGATGACGGCCCTTCGCGATGGCGAGCATGGGCACCATCTTGTCGGCGTCCGCCATCAGGTCCACGATGAGGCCGACCCTGACTGGCTCCTTGCGGACACCGTGCAAAGCAATCTCAATGGACTCGCCCATGCCGGGCTCGTGTACGACCTCCTCGTCCGCCCGCGCGAGTTGCCTGCTGCGATCACGACGACCCGCGATTTCCCGCATCTCCGCTTCGTGATCGACCACCTTGCCAAGCCGCCGATCGCCTCCGGTGAGATCGCCGAATGGTCGGCTCTGATGCACGAGTTCGCCGGCCTCGAGCACGTCGCCTGCAAGCTCTCCGGCCTCGTCACCGAAGCCGATCCGGAGACGTGGACGGCGCATGACCTCACGCCGTACGTCGCCACCGCACTCGAAATCTTCGGCCCCGACCGGTTGATGTTCGGGTCGGATTGGCCGGTTTGCCTGCCGGCCGCCGGGTACGACCGGGTGACCGACACGCTCCGCACAGTCCTCGACGAGCTCGGTGTGCTGACCGCCGAGGCCGACGCCGCGATCTTCGGTCTCACGGCCATTCGCGTGTACCGCCTGGACGATCTTCTCCCGTCTCCGGTCGCCGCAGACTGAGGTAAGCCCTCGACCCGAAAGAAGCCTCCATGCGCGCCACGCGTTTCGACTCGACGGCTCCGGCCGGCCTCACGATTGACCTCGCCGCCGCGACAGGCGATGCGGTCTCCAGCCTCGACGCCCTTCACGCCATCGTCGGCGACCCTGCAGCTGTGTCGGTCGACAAGGTGCAGGACCGGATGTCCCGGCGGGTCATGGATTTCGTGCGCCGCTCGCCGTTCTTCCTGATCGCGACGGCCAACGAGCATGGCGCCTGCGACGTCTCCCCCCGGGGCGATCCCGCCGGGCAGGTCCGAATCCTCGATCAGCGGAGGCTCGTCCTGCCGGATCGGCAGGGCAACAACCGCGTCGATTCGCTCCGGAATCTCGTCACCAACCCCCACGTCGGTCTCCTTTTCCTCGTGCCGGGATCGGACGAGACGCTCCGGATCAACGGCACGGCGACGATCTCCCGCCACGTTCCGCTTCTCGAACAACTGGCGATCCGGGGCAAGATGCCGCGCCTGGCGCTGATCGTGGAGATTGCCGAGGTTTACATGCACTGCGGCCGCGCGTTCCGGCGCTCGCAGCTTTGGGATTCTTCCTCCTGGCCGGCGAAAGCGGATGTCGCCTCGATGGCGGCGGTACTCAAGGAGCAGTTGGACATGCCAGGCGACCTCGCCGACCTCGAACGCGAGCGTAACGAGAAGTACGACCGCACCCTCTATTAAAGGACGGTCCGATCCCGCGATGGTGCATCCCGTGACCGATAGGTCTTGCTACCGCAGCGAGCAGAACCATACATGCGCCGACTCCGCATCATGACCTGGCCGATCCACGGTTCCTACTTCAACACGCTCTCCCGTCTCGACCACGACTGGATCCTGCCGGTGCGGGCCGGAGCGCCGGAGGGGTATGGCGGTCGCGGGACGGCGCCGTACCCACCCTCGATCCGCGACGTGCCGGCGGAAACGATGGCCGACGAAACGATTGATCTGGTGCTGTACCAGTCGCCCCGCAATCTCGCTGTGGATGCTCCGGACATGCTCACCGCCGCCCAGCGCCGGCTTCCGCGGGTCTATCTGGAGCACAACACGCCGTTCCCCGATCCGGTCGCGAGCCGGCATCCGTTCGCGGATCCCGGAGGTTTGCTGGTCCATGTCACCCGCTTCAACGCGCTGATGTGGGACAACGGCGGAACGCCAACGCGGACGATCGAGCACAGCGTCGCGATCGATCCGGCCGCGTTGTATCGCGGCACGCTGGCCGAGGGCATCACGGTCATCAACAGCATGCCGCGGCGTGGCCGAAAGGTCGGGCTCGACCTCTTCCTGGAAGCGCGGAGGCACGTGCCGATCCAGCTTGCGGGATTCGGGAACGACGGGCTCGATGGCCTCGGCGACATCCCGTATCCCGGTCTTCACGATGTGGTCGCCGGGTACCGGTTCCTGTTCAGCCCATGCCGCTACACGAGCCTGCCGCTGGCCGTCGTGGAAGCGATGACGATCGGGATGCCCATCGTCGCGCTGGCGACCACCGAGCTGCCGGACGTGATCCGGAACGGTGTCCACGGCTACATCTCGAACGATCCCGATGTCCTGATCGCAGGCATGCGCCGGCTGATCGCCGATCCGGAGCACGCTCGCGCGCTCGGCGCGAACGCGCGAGAACTGGCCTCCAGCCGCTTCGGGCTGGACCGGTTCGCCCGCGACTGGGACGACGCCTTCGCGCAGGCGATCGCGCTGGCGAATTCACCGGACAGGGCAGGTGACCATTGACCTGTGACCTTACGGCGAGTCCGGGTGGAACGGGGTGAACGGAGGAACATCGTGCCGGACGACATGCACCTTGCCGGGAAAACCGCGTTCGTGACCGGCGCCGGGAGCGGGCTGGGCGAGGCCACGGCCCGCGCCTTCGCGGCCGGCGGCAGCGGCTTCGCCTGCGTCGACCGCAACGTCGAATCCATCACCCGGCTTTGTCGGGAACTGCCCGCGGGCGGGCGGGAACACCTCGCGCTGCCATGCGATGTCAGCGCCGCCTTCCGGATGCACGCCATGGTCAGGCATTCGGCGGCTAATACAGCGTGGCGCGGTATTCTTCGCGGCGCTTGCCGGCGGACTCGTCCGGCGCGGGAAGCGACCGCTGCTGGCTCGTGATCGCCGCCAGCGTCGGAACCGACTCCGGGTCCGGCCAGGTCTCCGGCGTCCACAGTCCCGAGCGCAGGAAGGCCCGCGCGCAGTGCATGTACGCCTCATCGACCTCCACGATTGTCGCCAGCTTCGGTGCTCGCCCGTCGATCGCCATCGTCGCCAGGAACTCCGGATCCTTCGTAATGAACGCGTGGCCATTCACCCGCAGCGTCTCGTCGTCGTTCGGGATCATGAAGATCAACCCGACGTGAGGATTGGTCAGGATGTTCCGGAAACCGTCGATCCTGCGGTTGCCGAGCCGGTCCGGGATCGCCAGCGTCCGCGCGTCCAGCACCCGCACCGCCCCGGCCGGATCGCCCTTTGGCGAGACATCGCACGAGCCGTCGGCGTTTGCGGTCGCGATCAGGAAGAACGGCGAGCGGGCAATGAACTCCGCCATCAGTGAGGTCAGGAATGGCGTGTCCTTGGTCCGCGTCGACTCCTTCGGGACACCGTTGATCGCGTGAATCTCGTCGAGCGTGGTAAGCCGCCCGGCACGCAGCCGCTCGGCCAGGTTGGCGTCGCTCGGAGCGCCGGGGACCGTGCTGGTGTCCGTCATCTGTCGTATCTCCCCCGAATGGTTCCGGAATGATTGTCTTCGGCAGCTGCACCGGGCCGCCGTGGTCCTTCGATCGTTTGCTTCCCTCGGGATGATGAACGGAAAATGACATCCGGCGTCGGACCGGCTGCTCGCGCGGTTGGTCGAGCGCCAGCGACGTTCCCGGTGGACGCTGGTTGCCGCGC
Source organism: uncultured Thermomicrobiales bacterium (assembly GCA_902806365.1). Lineage (GTDB taxonomy): Bacteria > Chloroflexota > Chloroflexia > Thermomicrobiales > UBA6265 > CADCWJ01. The sequence continues at coordinate 5,888 of CADCWJ010000544.1, read as the reverse complement.
ACCGTACCATGAATTGTCAGTGCATCCACGCCCGGCCACCGGCCGGAGACCGGCCCTCCCGACCTACCAGACCCCGGCATGGTCTCGTCGAGCAGCGCTTCGAGCAGCGCATCGAGCGGCGCACCGGGCACGCTGTGCGGACCGGACCAAAGGAACCTTCGCATGCCCTTCCGCACCGTCATCCATGGTGGCGAGATCGTAACCGATACCGACCAGTTTCACGCCGATATCGTGATCGACGACGGGATCATCGTTGCGATCGTCGCCAATGCGGCCAATCTTTCGGCGAACCAGCGGATCGACGCCAGCCACTTGCTGGTGCTGCCCGGAGCGATCGACACCCGGACCGCCTTTCACGAGCCCGACCCGGACGGGCTGGAAGGAATCCTTCGGGGGGGATTCGCCGCCGCCGCCGGCGGGATCACGACCGTGATCGACCTTCCGGTGGCGAGTGGGCCGGGCCGCACCACGGGCAATGGTGCGGGCGCGGGAGCCGCCAATGGTGCCGCCAGCCCCGAGGAGACTGCCGCTCGCATCCGCGAGGTCGGGCGTTCCACGATCGTCGACATCGCGCTCTGGGCAGGGGCGAGCGGAGACGGGCGATCGATGAGCCGGATCGCCGGGCTTGGGGTGGCCGGCTTCGCCTCCAGCATGGATCCGGACGCCTCGAAGCTTGCCGCCACCGATGACGCCGGCATCCTGCTGGCCATGATCGCGCTGGCCGACCTCAATCTCCCCTTCAGCATTCATTGCGAGAGTCGGTCGCTCGCCGCCGCCGGGGTCGCCGCGATGCGCGCCGCCGGACGCCGGGATGCCCTCGCCCACGCCGAGTCCCGGCCACCGATCGTGGAATCGGTCGCCGTCAACACGGCGCTTTTCCTGGCCGAGCAGGCGGGGTGCTGGGTCCATGTGCCGCACGTCTCGGCGGCGGAGTCGCTTCGCCTGATTGCCGACGCCCGGTCCCGCCATGTCCGCGTCACGACCGACACGTGCCCGCACTACCTCGCCCTGAGCCTGGCCGAGCTGGAGCGGTTCGGCGGCTTCGGGCGATGCGCACCCCCGCTGCGCGACCAGGACGAGATCGATCAGCTCTGGTCGTTCGTGCTCGACGAGACGATCGATTCGATCTCGTCCGACCATATCGCCTCGACGATCGAGGCCAAGGCCGTCGGCGACGGGGATATCTTCGCGGCCCCAATCGGCCTGCCGGGCGTTCAGACGATGCTGCCGATCTTCTGGGATGAGGCCGTCAACAAGCGTGGCATGAACCGGAGCCAGTTCGCGCGGCAGACCGCCACCAACGCCGCCCAGATCTTTGGGCTCTACCCGCGCAAGGGCTCGATCCGGATCGGGGCCGATGCCGACCTGGTGCTCTTCGACCCCGAGAGTACCTGGGAGGTCCACGGCTCCGAGTTGCTCTACAGCCAGGGGTGGTCGCCGTTCGAGGGCCGCGCGGTCACGGGGATGGTGGTCCGCACGATCCGGCGCGGCGAGACGATCTACGACGCGGAGCGCCACGACGATACGAGCATCGCCCGGCCCGGCAGCGGCAAGTTCCTTCCGCGTACCTACGGTGCCTCCCCTGGCTCCTGACCGGTGCCACTCCCGGCCCCGCCGGGCTTGCGCACTGCGTGACCAGTCGACGCGCAAGCCCGGGACGGTCACCGTCGGAGCGTGAACAGCGGGGACATCGCCGGTGTGCCCGCTGGCTGCTCGATGCTCCGGCGCGCCGGATGGCCGGTCAGCTTCCAGGCAATCGCCAGGCCGATCAGGGCGACCGTTGCCCCGGCGATCCCGTCCAGGATGTAGTGGTTGGCGGTCACGATGGTCGCGAGGTACATCGCCACTGGCATCGCCACGCCAAACGCCTTCCAGAACAGGTGCCGCGCCTGCGTCACGATCGCGATCCCCATCAGCAGGTTCCAGCCGACGTGCAGGCTCGGCATCGCCGCGTACTGATTGGTCAGCGAGGGCGGCTGAAGCACGCGATAGGCTTCCGAGTGCAGGGAGACGGTGTCGACGAATCCCAGCCCGCTCAGGAACCGGGGCGGCGCCAGGGGAAACATCACGAAGAAGACGATCCCGATCGCTCCCGAGATCAGCAGTGCCGAGCGGTAGACCTGGAACGCCTGGCGATGACGGATGAGCAACCAGGAAAGTGTCGCGGCGATCACCGGCCAGTGCCCGTAGATATAGATCGCGTTGGCGAGATCCGTGCGCCAATTGCTCCCGACGATCCAGCTCTGGAACCAGGCTTCGTGGAAGATCCCGATGTTCCGCTCGAACGACACGATCCAGTTGGCGTGCTCGTAGGCCACCCCGGCCCGGGTCTCGATCAGCCCGCGCGCGGCGAAGTAGACGAGCGCCGCCAGCGCCACGATCCCGACCTCGCGGATGAACCCGAGCCAGCTCGCGGCGGCCGGCATGCGAACGGTCCGCCCGGCCCGCGGTTGGGTCACCGGACGCGCCACCGGATGCGCCACGGGGCGTGTCGCGGGAAAGGCCCCTGACCGATGTACTGGATGCGCTTCCGAATGGTGCGAGACCGGAATGACGTCCATCGGACGCTCCTTCATAGATCGTGGATGGTGTTGCCGACGTGCTGTTCAGGTCCCAGGTACCCAACCGCCCCAGTGTGAGCACGAAGTTTCACGGGGTGTCCTCAACGGTGTTACAGATCTGTTACGGAACGCGGTGATACGGTTCAAACCCCGTCTTCACGCTGGGGGGCGATCCGGTCCAGCATAGGGCTCGGCTGTTCCAGAAACGTTCCACCCGATCCGCTGCCGTGACACGCGCTTCCGGTGTGGCACGTCCAGTCTGGCTGACGGCGTCGGGAAGCCGAAGCCGGGAGGCGGGAAGTTGGGGACGCGGGTTATCCCCCAGCCCGATGCCCGGACGGCACGTCGCTACCCATCGGCCGTGGGTTTTGGCGGGAGCGCTCCCGCCGTCGCGTTCGGAGAGGGGGGTGGCGACGATCATGACGCGAGCCTTTCGCTGGGGAGGAGGGGCCAGGTGGTGACCTGTTCAGCGTAGGGGCCTCCCTTCGGGCCGTCGTCGTCCGGGTGCGGTGTTTGGCGAGCGGCCCTCTACTGCGACTGGAGGAGCCGGCCCGGTCGCCGGTGATGCCCAGGGGTGGACCCGCTGCAGTGGATCGCAGGTAAAACCGGAACCCGCCATCGGGAATGACGCCCCAACGAATGCGGCGACGGGTGCATCGCCCTGTCCCCTTCCACGACGCGCCGCCACCGTGGATCGCGTCGCGCCTCCGGTCACCATGCTGCCCGTTTCGCTGCGATCCGGGCTCACGCGCCCCATCGTTCCTAGGGCGACCGGATGGCCGGGCTACGTCACGCCGGGCCGAAGGCCTCCGTCGCTATGGACGGGGCCAGCGGCAACCGGATCGTGAAGGTCGAGCCCCGTCCTGGAGTGCTGGCGACCGCGATCGATCCACCGTGTCGCCGCAATGTCTCATGCGCAATCGCCAGCCCCAGCCCCGAGCCCCGCGTCGTGCGCGAGATCTCCGCCCGGTAGAACCGCTGGAAAATCCGCTTCTGGTCCGCCGGTGCGATACCCGGCCCCCGATCGGAGACCGTAACCATCGCCCTATCCGGAACGCCGGGAGTGCCTGTGGCAGCCGGTGTGGACGAGAGCCGGATCGTGATCTCGCCGTTGGGCGGCGAAAACCTGGCGGCGTTGTCGAGCACAATGTCGATGACCCCACCGATCTGTTCCGCATTGCAGACCACCATGACCGGCTCCGACGGAATCTCGTTCCGAACCGTGACGCCGGGTCTGGCTGCCACGGTCACCGACGCCCGTGCCCGCTGCGCCGCGTGCGCCACGATCTCGCGCAGATCGTGCGCTTCCAGGCGCAGCGGCGCGCCCTCGTCGCTTCGCGCGAGCTGCAGCAGCCGCTCGACGAGCGCTTCCATCCGCCCCGCCTCTCTCTCCAGAGCGATGACGGCCTCCCGCGCCGCCTCGGGATCGGCAAGTCCCCAGGATCGCAGCATCCGGGCATACCCGAGAATCGACGTCAGCGGTGTCCGCAGCTCGTGGCTGGCGTCGGCGACGAACCGGCGTTGGTCTTCCAGTGCCCTTTCGCGGTGCCGGAACGCATCCTCCAGCCGTTCGAGCAGCTCGTTGAAGGTAACCGCGAGTTGCCCCAGCTCGTCTCGATTCGACCGCACCGGCAGGCGCCGCGACAAATCGACCGCCGTGATCTCGGCGGCGGAGCGCGCGATGTCGGCGACCGGTGCGAGCGAAAAGCGGACGAGGAAGAACGAGCCGATGCTGACCAGGACGATCACGAGGATCCCGATTCCAGCAAACAGGAGCGTTACGATCTCAAACTGGGTCTGCCCGACATAGTCGTAGGAGACGACCGCTTCGACGACGCGAATTGGCGACCCAGGGGCATTCACCGGTTCGGCATGGAGATAGCGGATCGAGTCGTCCCAGGGCGCCAACGGTCCCAGGTGGTCACCGCCGTTCCCTTCGCCGTTCGCCAGCACCTCTTTCCAGAGCTCGCCAGGAACCGTCGTGCCCGCCGGAATGCCGCCGCCCGTCTGGGCGACCACCGCCCCGCGCTCGTCCAGTCCGATGATGATGACATTGTCCCGGCCGAGCGATGCCAGATCGTCGTCGCTCAGTCCACCGGTCGATTCGATGATCCGCGCCGCTTCGTTCGCCCGCGAGCTCGCTTGCTGCTCGACGGCCTCCGAAACGGCGATCCCAAACACGGCGAACAGCCCGATCACGAGCAGCACGCCAATGCCAAGCACGGTCAGGACGTGGAACAGTGTCAGCCGCCACCGGATCGGCATCGCCGTCAGCATGGTGCTACTCGTTTCGCAGCGTAAACCCGACGCCGCGCACGGTCCGGATCAGCGGCGTCGGTCCTGCCCGGTCGATCTTCCGGCGAAGATAACCGATGTAGACATCGACCACATTGGGGTCGACATCCGGCGAGTTCCAGACCCGGTCAAGGATCACATCGCGCGACATGATCCGGGGTGCATTGATCGCGAGAAAGGTCAGCAGGTCGTATTCGCGCGCCGTGAGGTTGATCGGCGTGCTTCCGCGACGAACCGCGTGCGCCGTGAGGTTGACCTCGAGATCGCCGATCCGGATCACCTCGTTCGGGGCCGCGCGGCGCAGCACGGTCCCGATTCGGGCCACCAGTTCGTCGATATCGAACGGCTTCGTGAGGTAGTCGTCGGCGCCGGTGCGCAGGTTCCGGATCTTGTCACTCACCCCGTCCCGTGCGGTCAGCATGATCACCGGTAGCGAAGATCCAGTGGCGCGAAGCGCTCGCAGCACACCTTCGCCATCAAGCCCCGGCAGGAGGATATCGAGGATGACGACATCCGGCCGAGCCGAGGCGACGGCCTTGAGCGCGGCACGGCCGTTTGCCACCGGATACACCTCCATCCCGCGATGCGCCAGTTCGAGCTGGAGCAACCGCGAGATGGATGGATCGTCCTCGACTACCAGGACACGCGTCGTTCGCCTGATCATTGCCCGAGCGGATTCCATGGTCCATGCTTGCGGGCACGCCCCGGCTTTGGCCCCGCTTTCTCCATGCTCCATGAGGTCGCGAGGCCGAACCGGGCGCTGATCGTGCCGGCGGTCCCGCCTGGAAAGGAGCGATTGGAGGCTCTGATCGTTGCGTTGTGCGTAGTCAACAGCGGCATCAATCCAAACGATCTCCAAAGGCGATAACGTGGCCGGCTCACGATCGCGATCCCCTCAGCGTCCAGCTGGCGTGCGGGCACCGAAAGCCGGGTGCTGGCCGGTCGGCGGCGGCTGAGGCGCCCCTCCCTCCTCGACGGTACGGGAGCGGGGGATTCCCTTCTACCGTGCGAACCATGCCGTTGGCGGTCAGT
>CADCWJ010000543.1 GCA_902806365.1 uncultured Thermomicrobiales bacterium | reverse complement strand
GCCTCGATCTGGTCCGGAGTCGCGGTGTAGGTGATCTTTTGGGCGGTCGACGCCATGGGGTATCCCTCATCGTTAGACCGGACGAATCGCTAACCGCAGGGTACGCATTTGCGATACTCGCGGCCCCCGGCATAACTGGCAACGCCAGGCGGCACCGCTCTGCAGCCCACCAGTGCGAAGGGCCGCCCGAATCCGCTCGGTCGACGCCGATACGATGGCGTTGTGCGCCTGACCACTCGCGGTCTCGCTGCCTGGGCCGTGGCGATCGGGAGTGCGGGACGCCTTCCCTATGTGTACTCGCCGAGGATGGCCGAGATCTCGACCCGATTGCCGAACGGATCGTGCGTGAAGAAACGTGGCCGGTTCGGGATCGGATCGGTGTCGGCGGTCTGGTAGCCGTTTGCTTCGAGCGTCTGGCGAACGCTATCCGGATCATCGACCTGAAGGCAGAAGTGGAGACCTCTCGATCCGGGGCCGTATCCGTCGTCGGTATACAGGTGAACTTCATGACCTTCGTCACCGGCCTGATACCAGACGAATCGTTCTGTGCCAAGCACCTCCGGAGGCGTAATCTCCGTCAGTCCGAGCGTCTGGCCGTAGAAATGACGCGCCTTGTCATTCCCGCCAGGAGTCATCGGAATGCTGGCGTGTTGCAAGCGAAGGACGGTTCCCATGGTTGTGATCTCCTGCTCTGTCATGAAACGGCCACGCGCACTGGCTGTCTTGAGCGATCGTCCTCACGAAGTGGATCGTCGCTCTCCGGCTCGTCGAAGTCTGCCGAACACCCGGGCGACCGGTCCGATGCCTGCGGATAGCGTCGCAGATTTTGACGATGCCGTCACGCGCCCTGACTTTCGCAGGAGCGGGCTCAGGAACTTGCCATCATCCGTCTCCTGGGGTCGCAAGCTTCCTCCGTTGCGCGAATCGTAGACGGTACGGCGCATGTGCGTTCCGTAGGAAGCGAGCCCTGCCGCCGAGACATCGTCCTCCGCGAGCGCCTCCCGGATCGCGCCGGCCGCGATGGCGCACATCTCCAGGTTGCCAGAGAGCCCATCCCGATTGAGCGGATTCGTGGCACCCACGACATCGCTGACGACGAGGATACCGTCGGTCGCGAGGCGGGGCGGCTTGCTCCCCCATCCTGACGGCACTACCTCCGTCACGGTCTCCGAGATCGCGAGTCCGGACAGTAGCGCCTCGACCTCGGGAAACGCCTTCAGTTCAGCGAGCGCCTCCAGCACGTGATGGGCGCTGGCCATTTCGTCTTCGAGCAAATAGGCCACGCCTACCGTGACGCTTTCCCGAGCCGGAACGATGTACGCCTCGACGGTGTCGCCCCATTGGCTTGTCCAGCGCCCATAGTGGCTTCTGATTCCGCCGGTTTCCGCCATGAACCGCCGGGCAATCCCGTCGGCTGCTCCAGCCAATCGTTCCTTGCCGATATGCACCAGGCGAGTGGGTGGCCAGTCGGGACGGAGCCCGAAGGTTTCAGCCAGCCTCGGGTCCGATTCGTCCGCCAGCACGACCAATCGTGATCGAATCTCACGTGGGCCCGACCCGGCCATCACACCACTCACCGCGCCGTTGTCCCAGAGCAACTCGGAGACGGTGGTATCGGGCAACACCGGAACGTCTCGTTCGTCGCACCAGCGGCGAAGGGCCTCCAGCAGATCGTCATGGACGACGCCGTAAACGGCACCAGAGGGCAATGGCTCCGGTTCGGACGGCCGTGCCTCATTCGCCTCGATGCCGGAGATCTCGCCGACGAGAATGGGATCCATCAGCTCGATGCCGAGTGCGCGTATGTCCTCGACCTCAACGAGCCCCGCGAATCGCCCGTTGCGAGCGACCGAGTAGCGTTGTTCGAGCACCGCGACGGAGAGGTCCGATTCCGCGAGCAGACGTGCAAGCACGAGGCCCGAAATGCCGGCGCCGACGATGGCGACATCGAGGGCATCAGGGAGAGGCCGGTCATGCTCCGTCACTGGCACTCATTCCGCCATGGACTGTAGCCGGGCAATCAGGGCAGGCACCACGTCGAAAAGATCACCAACGATCCCGAACGAGGCGACCTTGAAGATCGGCGCGTCCGGATCACGATTGATCGCCACGATGTACTCCGAATCCTGCATCCCCACAAGGTGCTGCGGCGCGCCACTGATCCCTACCGCGAGGTACAGCCGCGGCGCAACTGTGTATCCCGTTGATCCCACCTGATCGTCGTGCGGCCGCCAGCCCGCCCCAACGACCGCACCCGACGCGCCGACCGCGGCGTTGAGTGCGTCGGCGAGCTGTTCCACGAGCGCGAAGTTTTCCGCCTTGCCCAGCCCCCGGCCGCCGGACACAATCCGCCTGGCATTGGCAAGCGCCTGCCCCGTGGCTTCGTGGCGAGTCACCTCGGTCACGGAGACGCGCGTATCGTCAGTCGATATGTGGATATCCAGCGGCTCGATGGAGCATGCGGTTTCGCGAACCTCCGGTTTCGGGAACGCTCCCGGTGCGACCGTGACCATCCAGGGTCCGGTGTCATCCTCGAACTGCACCGCCGTCCGCATCCGACCGCCGAGGACTCCGCGCTGAGCAACGAGTCGGCCGTCGTCGAACCAGACATCTGTCACATCAGGGACTAGCCCCGCTCCGAGGCGAGCGGCGACACGCGCCGCGTAATCGCGACCGGTAATCGAGCTGGGGATCAGCAGCGCGGCCGGCTCGAGGCGCATCGCGACGGATTGGATCGTCGCGATCCAGGGTCCGGCGGTGAAGGGATCAAGGCGGTCATCGTCAGCCACAAGGACGCGGTCCACGCCCACCATGCGGGCGAATACCGCCGCGATGTCCGCGACACCGCGACCCGGGACAACGACCGTCAAATGCTTCCCGATGGCATCCGCCAGCCGACGACCGGCGGTGACGGTTTCAAAGGCGACGCCACGCGGCTTGCCACCGCGATGCTCGCCCACAACCAGAATATCTCCGGATGTGGTCACCTGCACATCCTGACCGGGGAGATCATCAGCGTCACGACTCCCGCCGTTCGAGCAGCTTGTGTTCGAGGAGCCAGTCCGCCAGCGCGCCAGCGGCGACATCGGCCGGCTCGTCACGGACGATAACTCCGGCGAACACCTTCTCGGGCACGATGGGCTCGGACCAGCTCAGGCGGGAGGCAGGGTCAATCGTTGGGACATCGATGCGCTCGATGGGCTTTCGTTTGGCGGCCATCATGCCGCGCAGGGACGGGTGGTGGCGTGGCCCGTCCCGGCCCGAGAGTACCATCAGGACGGCGGGCATCGGGCAACGCACGGTCTCCTTGCTCGCTTCGGCGTCCCGCCGCACGTGCAGACCTTCTACCTCGATCTCGACGTGCGTGACCAGTGAAACGTGAGGGATACCGAGCAACTCGGCCAACTGCGCGGGCACCTGTCCTGTTTCGTAATCGTCGGCCACCTGACCGGCCAGGATCAGATCGAACGCCCTGTCTTCAACGATCTCTCTCAGCCCGCCGGCAAGGGCCAATGTGTCGACCGCATTGTTGCCAGGCAGTACACCGTGGATCGCGGCGTCTGCTCCGGTGGCCAGACCGCGCAACAACACCTCCCGAACGCTTTCGGGACCGGCACAGATCACGGTGACCTCCGCGCCATATGACTCCTTGAGCGTCATTGCCTCGCCAACCGCGTACGCGTCGTAGGTATTCATCACGAGCGCCCCGCCGGGTATCGCCCCACGCGAATCCGGATCGGTCTCGATCGCGTTCACATCCGCGACCTGCTTGACCAGGACGGCGATCCGCAAGTTCCCGCTGTTCTCGCTCATGACGCGCCACCCCTGAAGTGCGGCGCGCGTTTCTCGATGAAGGCCGCCATCCCTTCCCGCTGCTCCGGTTTCGCAAAGACATCGGCGAAGGTCCGCGCCTCTTCCGCCAGCCCCTGTGTGGGCACACCGGAGCGCGAGACCGCGATCTGCCGCTTCGAGGCCCGGACGGCGAGCGGGCCGTTGGC
>CADCWJ010000542.1 GCA_902806365.1 uncultured Thermomicrobiales bacterium | reverse complement strand
GGGAGCACCTCCCCGGCCATCTCGACGACGATCGCGTTGGCGTCGCCGTAGGGCATCATCCCCGCCAGCGAGCCGCGGCCGGCCATCCGGAACCGGCCCGAGTTGTAGATCACGATCAGGTCGGCACCCCCGGCCTCGAGGCACTTCGCGGAGAGACCGGTTCCGGCGCCAGCGCCGAGGATCGGTTCCCCAGCGTCGATCCGGGCCCGGAGCCGGTCGAGGATCTCGGTGCGGGCTATCGCCGCCATGCGTGTTTTCCCTTCCGGTTGCCCTGGCTGCAGGGGGTGATGTTCCAGGCGCTGGCGTTTCGCTCCGCGCTCCTTTGCTACGGACGGAAGCGGCTGGCCCGCCCCTACAAACGCGCGGTTGCACGAGCGGCGGACCATTCCTTGTACAGGCGGTCCAGCTCGTCGGCCATCGCGGTCGCGAAGGCGGGGTCGTTGATGTCGGTGTCCACCTCCACGACCCTGACCCGTCCGTCGAGCGCACTCCGGAGCGCACCGAAGAGAGCGGCGTCCGCCTCGGGATCGTAAAACGCCCCCCGTCGATGTCGATCCCGGAGACGCCCCGGAGCGGGATGAACAGCGTGACCGGCCCGGTCGCCGCGTTGAGCTTGCGGCCGATGATCCGGCCGAGCGCGGCGTTCTCCTCCGTCGTGGTCCGCATCAGGGTGACGGAGGCATTGTGGCGGAAGAGCTTGCGGTCCCGGAACCGCTCCGGGACGGATTCGACCGGACCGAAATTGACCATGTCGAGCGCGCCGAGCGAGACGACCTGGGGTAGCCCAAGCGCTCCGGCGACCTGGAGGCGCTCCGGTCCCGAAGGGAGCACGCCACCGACGAGGGTGTCCGCGAGCTCGGTCGTCGTCGTGTCGAGCACGCCGGTGATGACGCCGCCACGAACGAGCGATTCCATCGTGTCGCCGCCGATCCCGGTAGCGTGGAAGACGAGGACTTCGTAGCCCAGCGCTTCGAGCCGCTCGCGGGCGACGGTCGTGCAGGGGGTTGTCACGCCGAACATGGTCGCACCGATCACCGGTTTCCGGCCGGCGGACGGCACGAACACCTCGTGAGCGCGGGCCATCCCTCCGATCGCGGCGGCGGCGTTGGCGAGGAGCGGTTCCGAGAGCTGGTTGATGCCCGAGATGTCGACGATCGACGACATCATACAGATATCTGACGTCCCGACGTAGGGCCGGGTATCGCCGGAGGCAACCGTCGAGATCTGGAGCTTCGGGAAACCGACCGGCAACTCGCGCATCACGCCGGAAACGAGCGTCGATCCGCCAGACCCGCCCATCCCGAAGATGCCGTGCGCCTCGCGCTCGCCGACGAGCCGCTGGACGATCGACGTCGCCCCGGCCCGCATCATGTCGATCGCCGCGCCGCGATCGTGATCGCGCCCGAGCGTCGCGATATCGGCATTCGCGGCGGCGGCGACTTCCTCCCGGGTCACATCGGGAACGATGCGGGGAATGTCGAGGACGCCGGCGTCGATCACGATCGTGTCGATGCCGGCGTCCCGCAGCCGGTCACGCACGAAGCCGTATTCCTCGCCCTTGGTGTCGAGAGTGCCGAGCAGGATCACCGTCGTCATCGGCCTGTCTCCCAGGTGTGCGCGTACCCGCCGGTCAGGCGGATCAGCGATTTCCGTCCGGTGGTGACCCCCGCGCGGGATCCCGCTCGCGCACGATTGCGGCGAGCCGGCGCAGCGGCGACGCGGCGGCGACCAGCGCCTGCCGGTCCCCTTCCGGGAGCCGCGTCATCGCGGTGATGATCTCATCGAACCGGCACTCCGCCGCCGCTTCCATCAGCTCGTGCCCGGCCGGTGTCGCCGCGATGATCACCGCGCGTCCATTGTCCGGGTGCTCCTTCCGCTCGGCGAGGCCAAGCGTGCAGAGGCCATCGACGATCCGGGTCATGGTCGGACCGGCGACATCCTCGGCGCGGGCGAGCCGCCCGAGGGTTCCCGGTCCGCCAAAGACCAGCACCGAGAGGGCGCTCAGACGCGCCGGCGTGAGTCCGGAAGCGCGGTCGATGTTGCGCAGGCCACGTAGGAGATGGATCGCGCCCGAGTTGAGATCGCGTGCGGCGGAGTGGAGGTCGTCTGGCGCCGTTCCGGGCGCCGGGTTGTCAGCATCCATACCGGATGATAGCATCCCTACCAATTCGTAGGGATGCTACCGAACACCGCTGGAGGAATGTCATGCGCCTGCTCCAGGTTGCCCAACGCGTTACGGACATGGACCGCGCGGTCGCGTTTTACAGCCGTTTGCTCGATGCACCGCCGACGGGCAGGTTCGATCCCCCGGCCTGGCATTCTTTTCGCTCGGCCCGGTCCGGCTGCTGCTGGACGCAAGCGCACCGTCGAGCCTCGTCTACCTCCACGTTGACGACATGGGCGGAGCGATCGAGCGCCTCCGCAACGACGGCGTCGAAATCGTGACCAAGCCACACGTCATCTTCCGCCATGACGACGACCGGCTTGGCCCGGCCGGGACGGACGAGTGGCAGGCGTTCGTCCGTGACTCCGAGGGGAACCTGGTCGGGCTGGTGAGCCAGGTCCCCGCCGGGCGATGAGCCCGCGTACGCCACGGCGCATCAATAATCGGGGTCCGGCTCGTCCAGCCCAAGATGGAGATGGCCGGCTCGCCGCTGGCCGCGCAGCTCATCCTCGATCCAGAACGACCGGAACGGGTGCTCAAGGATTTCAAGCACGTCGTGCTCCTCGCCCATGCGGGTGCAGAGGATGTCGCCCGGTCCGATCTCGTACTCCCGCCCTTCGCTGAGAACACGCGCCCGCCCGGAGAAGACCAGCCAGTATTCGTCGGCGTCGTGGAAGTGGCGATCGAATGCGGCGGCGTCCTTCACGTCGCCGACCCCGAACGCGCTCCATCCCACCCATTCCGGTTTGTCGTCAGGGCCGCGCATGATCGGCATGTCGGTGACTCCTCCAGAAGAATGGTGCAGGCACGGGAACGAAGGGTGACGGGCCGACGGCAATGCGTGCGGAGTGATTAGTCTCAGGCGATCACCGATGCCGCTTACCGATGCCGCTTACGGGGATCGCCCCTGCGAGATCATGGGACTGGCATTCGCAAGGGAGGCGGGAATGGTGCTCGTGTAGGAGGCGACATCGACCCGGTTGCCGGTGTGGGTGGCCTCTACGGCGGCGAAGGTGAGCGCCATCGTCCGCAGCGCATCGTCGATCGTGGTTTCCGGCGGCGGGCCGCCGTCGAGCCAGTCGAGAAAGGTGCCGATCACCGCGAAGTGGCCGTCGCGCGGGTTCGCTTCCGGCGTGATCTCCTCGATCTGTTCGCTGCCGTCCCTACGGTGGCGGGTGACGCGCACGACGTGGTCGGCATCGAGCGTGACGGTACCGCCCTCGCAGGCGACGCGATAGTACTCCTCGTGCCAGCCGTTCTGATGGCCGCGTTCGATGTGGTTCATCTCGAACTGGACGATCACACCGTTCGTCATGCCGGCGATCAGGGCAACGCAGGTGTTGCCCTCGAAGGTGCTCCACGGCTGGCCCCACTGGACGCCCTGGATCCAGCTTCCATCGGCCCCCGCAAGGTTCCGGAACTGGTCGAGATGATGCTCTGCGCCTTCGTAGATCATTGCGTCCGGGATTTGATGGCGAAATGCGCCGCCGGCCGTGTCGATCGTGTAGTTGACGGCCATCCGTGCCTAGATCGTGTTGATCGACCCCATCTCCGGCCGCTGGATGACCGATTTCAGGGCAAGGATGCGGTTGGTGAGCCGGTAATTCTGGACGACGGCAAAGCGGATCCCCGTCTCGTGGACGATCCCCGCTATCTCGAGCGCCTGACTCCAGCTCGCGGCGATAGGCTTCTCGCAGAACACCGCCATCCGGCGCGCCGCCGCCGCGCGCACCGCG
>CADCWJ010000541.1 GCA_902806365.1 uncultured Thermomicrobiales bacterium | reverse complement strand
AGCGCCATGGTTCCGCGAAAGACCGGGAGTGACGCAGATGGACCTGCTGCATCGAAACGGCTATTTCTTCATTGGCGGCATCATCGCGACCGGAATCCTCGTCTGGTTCCTGATCGACATGCTCCTCAGCTACGGCCCGAGGTAGCGCCAGCTTCCCGGTAGACGCGGACCAGAATTTGCCCATTCCGTCCGTACCCGGGATCAGGAGCGGCGACTCCGGCCTTCTTCTCCGGAAACGCATTGGCGACGACCACGACTGCATCGACCAGGGCACGGAGCACGACAGTGTCGTTGCGCTCGGAGAGCGGATCCCGCACGTCGAGCTCACCGCGTTGCTTGATGACAACGTGCTTGAACAGGTTGACGGGATCAGAGAGGTCGGCATTCTCAATTCCAAGATCCGCCGCCGCCGCGACGAGGGCATCCAGTGTCGAACCAGCGGGGGCCGCCTTGCCGGTCAGTTCCGGATCGCGGGGAAGCGGCGAGGTCAGCAGATCATGGCGGCCAACCGTGTCTTCGACCAGCTCGAGGACGGCGGTGTTGCGGTTGGAATAGAGCTTGTCCCCGACCTTGAAGACGAGCGAGGCGTTGGCGGTGATCGTGACCGGGGTGGAAATCCGCTCCGCGCGCGCGTCACCCGAGAGTGCCACCAGGCTCGCCACCTGCTTGCCCGCGAGATCCACGATCTGGACCAACTGCCCGCGTTCCACCTCGAACGCCGCCGCCCTGCCGCAATCGATCTGCTTCGCGCGGGTTGCCCTGTGTCCAACCAGTACGTTCGCCATATCGCCTCACGCTTCCCGCTCATCGTGGCACGTTCCTGCCAATCGACTCATCCGCTTTCATTGTCGCATGTCGCGGGCGTCGAACCAGTGGGCCCTACCACCGGGCGTGCCGCATTCTCCGCTGGCCATTGCGCTCAACTTGCAGATCGGCGTCCGGCCTGAACCGGAACAGGGCGCGTGGGGACCCTTTGGCCGGTACTCATTTCGCTGGACGCGCCCGGATCGCGCGCAACTCGTGCCTTGATCGTCAGGCCCTCAGAACGACCCGGGCCACACGGCCCGGGTCGTTCTGAGGTAACCGTTGAACTTGTGGACGATGAGGGGATGTCGAGCGCGGT
>CADCWJ010000540.1 GCA_902806365.1 uncultured Thermomicrobiales bacterium | reverse complement strand
CGGCCAACGATCGGGCTGATCTACGCCATCTTCATCGTGCTCCTGCTGCTTGCCCGGCTGATCGATCGCCGTCGCACGCCGACCGCCGCCGATCATCTCTACATCGCCGTGCAGGGCATCCAGTGGCAGGCGATCGGCAAGCTGGACAAGGAGCGGCAGCGCAACGCGCTCGAGCACCTCGATGCCAGCGAGACGCGGACGCCGCTCACCTCGGCGCTGCGGCAGATCCTCGAATCGGCGGAGCTGGTCGAATCCGGCGAGCAATCCCGCATCCTGCTCTGGCGTGAGCGCTTCGTCGACCGGTACTGGAAGCTCGTCGGTAACCACTGGATGGAACGGATCGTGATCGGCGTCTTCATCGTGAAGGGGATCCAGATCGCCGGCTTGTTGGTGGTTGGCATCGCCGACGACGAGTTCTCGATCGGCAACGGCTTCTCGTTCGCGGAATGGGGGGCGATCATCTCGGCCACGGCAAGCGGTGCGCTCGCAACGTACGGGCTGGTCCGCCTGGCCCAGCGAGCGCGGATCGCGGCCCTCCATGCGTTCGCCGGGGCGACCCTCGTCTCGCTCCTGTTCGGCCAGTTCTTCGCGTTCGCCTCGGAGCAGTTCGCGGCGATCGGCAGCCTGATCATCGAGCTCGCGATCCTGGGCGGTGTCCGCTTCGCCCTGGCTGCAGAGAGAGCCCGGCACGCCGAGCAGGCGGAGGCGACGCATCGGGAGCAGGGCGTCGAACGCGCCACCGGTATCGGTCAGTATCTCTAGGGCGACTTGCGGTGAACGGTCCCTGTATTCACCTACATCAGACGGGCAGGGCGGTGGCCGGCACCTCCGCCTACCACATCGCGCGACTGATCCTGTCTCAACGCGACGACGCCGCCGGTCAGCAGGCATGGAACAGCGGAGGGGAGGACGGCTCATGACGCAACGGGTCGG
Source organism: uncultured Thermomicrobiales bacterium (assembly GCA_902806365.1). GTDB lineage: Bacteria > Chloroflexota > Chloroflexia > Thermomicrobiales > UBA6265 > CADCWJ01. The sequence continues at coordinate 207 of CADCWJ010000540.1, read as the reverse complement.
CATCATCGGAGGCACCGGGGTCGAACGTCCGGACGCGGGAGCTAAAGGGCGAGTCATCAGCACGCCGTATGGACGGGCGCAGGTCTGGATTGACAGCGTGACGGGGGGCGCGACGGGCTACGCGAGGGGCGACGAGGTCGTCTTTGTCTCACGCCACGGCAGCGAGCATGACATCCCGCCCCACCGTATCAATTACCGCGCGAACAT
>CADCWJ010000539.1 GCA_902806365.1 uncultured Thermomicrobiales bacterium | reverse complement strand
GGGGCTGTACGGCGCGTAAGCATGCCCGCCATCGCGTTGGTTCGGGCCGTCAGTCGGTTCCCCGAACCAGGACGACCCCGAGCAACAACGCTCCGATCCCCATGAGGCGGGCGAGGCTGATTGGACGGACGGCCGTGCCAAACGCACCGATGTGATCGAGCACGACCGAGCCGATCAACTGCCCGGACACGATCGATGCGAAGAACACCGCCAGGCCCAGCCGCGGTCCAACGAGTGACGCGGTAAGCAGGTAGGGGATTGCCGCCAACCCTGTCAAAAGGAGATGCGACGGCAGCCCATCGCCCGCGATAATCAAAGACACGGCAAGAATGATTGAGAAGGTGACATAAGTCGCGCCTGTTGCGAACGGGAACCTCAAGGCAGGCGGTGCTCCGGAAAAGGAGAGCGCCGCAAGAAGCAGCGCCATTCCGAGGAGGGAGGCAAGCATCGAGATCCAGGTCGCCTCCCACGGCCCACGATCGCGGGAGATACCTCCGAGCAGGGCGATCTGCACCGCGTTGATGATCCCGGCACAGACCGCGGCCGCGATGAAGCCCCACTGCGTCAAGTGCGCACGATTCCCATTGGTGGCGGACCGCCCTGGACGAACATCATTGCGGGCCACGGGGCCGAAACTCCGAAGCTCACGCGTACGGTGGGGTGCGGACAACCTGGACGCCGGCGGCGCGCTCGATCTCGATCACGATCGCGGTCATGTCTTCGTCGCCATGATCGGCGTCATGTGCCTGATCGAAGACCGCTCGCGCCTGGTTGCCCGTCACAAGCGGAACACCCAGATCGTTCGCGAGATCGGCGATCAGACCCAGATCCTTGCGGATGAGGTCGACCGGCGTCGCCCCGGCGAATTTGCGGTCGATGATCAGGGGCACCCCACGATCAAGCATCCGGCTCCCTCCGAAACTCGTCGATAGCACTTCAAGCATCTTCTCCGGATCGGCACCAGCCTTGACGCCGAGCACCATCGCCTCCGCGACGGCGGCCATGTTGATGCCGACCAGGAGCTGGTTCGCCAGCTTGATGACCGTTCCCGCGCCGCTGGCGCCGACATGATGCAGGCGCTGGCCGAGCGCTTCGAGAACGACCCTCGCTCGTTCGAACGTTTCGGCTTCGCCACCGACCATGATCGTCAAGGTGCCGGCCTCGGCTCCGGCGACACCGCCGCTGACGGGAGCATCGAGAAATGACGCTCCCTTCGCCGACACCACGTCATGGAGTTCGCGGCTGAGTCCGGGGTCCACGGTGCTCGTGTCGATGAAGATCTGGCCCGCGCGCGCGTGGCTGACAAGCCCGTTGCTGTCCAGATACACGGCACGGACTGCTGGTGGGTCGGGCAAGCTCGTGATGACGATATCGCACTGCCCGGCAACGTTCTCCGGATTCCTGCCATCGACTGCGCCTGAGTCCACAAGCTCGGTCACCGCGGCGGGTGAGCGATTGTGGACGATGACCTCGAAGCCCGCCTTGAGCAGATTCCTCGTCATCGGCTTTCCCATCTTCCCGAGCCCGATGACTCCGACGCGAAGACCTTCTGCTGCCGCCATCGTCATAATCCCTTCAGCGCGCCGACATGGACGTTATCGATCGAATCCCTGTCATTGCCGTATCATCGGTTTCCCACCGGATCGGTTTGCCCGCCGATGCTATCGCAGGACGGCACTCCTGTCGCGCTCAGGCGGAGGGGAGCTTCGTGGTAGCGGAGAGCTCTTTGCGGACAACGCTGCTTATACGCAACACGCACAACGCCCCGAACCTGAACACTTCCCCGGCTCACTCCCCGTCACAAGGAACTACCAACGGTTCCAAATGCAGGGGGGCATCGGACCGCCCCAGCTGCACGATGCCCGAAGAATCGACAAGGGATCGAAGCGTCCCGCTTTCTCCCGCTTTGCCGCCCGGGAGCTGAACGACCTCCAACCGGATCGCGTCGCGACCACACGAGACGAGCTTGCCGTTTCCGGTCAACGCCAGCGTTCCGGGAACGGTCCGTTCCGTGGAAGCAACGACGGTTGCCTTGTGAATCTGGACGCGGCTGCCATCCGGCAACGTGGTCCAGGCCCGCGGCCACGGCCACATCGCGCGAAGATGGCGCTCGATGGCGTCCGCCGGAAGCGTCCAGTCGATCCAGCCGTCATCCTTGAGCATCGGCCGGGTGCAGGTCGCGCCAGTCCCCTGCGACTCGCTCACCGCTGTTCCATCGAGGAGTGAGGGCAGGCTCTGGCCGAGCAGACACGCTCCCCTCTGCGCCAGGCGCTCGGTAAGCGACCCGGTCGTATCGTTTTCGTTTATGTCGACCTCGACCACGTCGTAGACCGGTCCCGTGTCGAGACCGCGCTCCATTTGCATCAGGCTGACGCCGGTGCGTCGCTCGCCGTTGGCAATAGCGGCGGCGACCGGATTCGCCCCGCGATACCGGGGCAGCAGCGATGCGTGGAGATTGACGCAGCCGTTCGGCGGTAACGAGAGTATCGACCTCCCCAGGATCAGCCCAAACGCCGCCACCACGATCAGGTCTGGCCGGGCTTCGAGCAGTGGCAGCCGCGCGTCCGACGTGCGCAATGTGGCGGTCTGAACGATCGGCAGGCCGAGCTCGATGGCGAGCGCCTTAATCGGAGGCGCCTGGAGCTTCCGACCCCGGCCGGCAGGCCGGTCCGGTTGAGTCACGACGAGAACCACCTCGGTATCGGCGCGGGACGCCAGCAGGCGCAGTGACGGACAGGCGTACGACGGAGTTCCAAGAAAAGCGATTCGTTTCGACATGGTGTCTGGCGCTCACCCCCTTGCCTGCCATCGTACCGCCGATTGGGAACGCGGGGAGCGGATGCGCAACAATACGGGAAGTCCATAGATTTTCGTCATGGGAACCATCGCATGCACCTGGTCCATCAACGAGACCTGTTCCAGATCGAGACCGACGCCTCTTCCACCCAGGAGCCGCTCACCTACGACCAACCGGTTGGACAGCTCACCGTCGTTGATGATGCCCGCTGGAGCGACGACATCACCAGCAATTCATGGTCGGCGCTAGCGGTCTGGATCGTGATGTTGATCGTGCTCCAGGCAGTCAGTTGGCCATTTGTCCGGCGGATCTTTCGTCGCTTCCCCGATCGGGGCTGGGCGTTCTGCCGCCTGGTCACGCTGCTGATCGCCGGATACGCCGTCTGGATGCTTGCCAGCATCGAGGTGATCGCCTTCCGGGTCGTCTGGTGCTTCGCCGCGCTGCTCGGCGTCGCGGCGTTGTCCTTCGTGCTCCAGCGAGCGTGGCGAGGTTCCGCTGAGAGCGCAGCAAGCCAACGGTGGCGCCCGGACCGATTCATCGTCGGCGCGGAGGCCGTCTTCTGGGGAGTGTTCACGATCTTCCTGATCTTTCGCCTGATCAACCCCGACTCGTATCACCCGGTCTGGGGCGGTGAGAAGCCGATGGAGTTCGCGCACATCAACGCACTCCTGCGCTCGCCCCATTTTCCGCCCGTCGACCCGTGGTACGCGGACGGTTTCCTCAACTACTACTACTACGGTGCCTACCTGATCGCGTTCCTGCTCAAGCTGACCGGCATACCGACCGAGATCGGGTTCAACCTCGCCCAACCGACATTCATGTCGCTGCTGGCGACCGGAGCGTTCAGCGTCGCGGCGGCCCTTGGCTCGCGGATCGTGCGCAACCCCGCACTCGGTCTTCTGAGTGGACTCGTCGGCGTGGTCCTGGTCAGCTTCGCGGGGAACCTCCTCGTCGCCGCACGCCTAGTCCTGGCGCTGGCGAACGACGCGCCCCCGCTCTCCAGCTTCGTGTACTGGTTCTGGATTCCGACCCGACTCATTCCCTTCACCGAGGGCCAGTTCACGATTTCCGAGTTCCCCTATTTTACCGGGGTGTATGCGGATCTCCATGCCCATGTCGTGGCCCTGCCGATGACGGTGCTCGTGATCGGCCTTGGCTTCGCCTTGGCGCTGGAGTGGCGCGCCGTCTCGTCGCTCGCCCGACGATCGGGCTGGCGGCGGACCCAGGCCACGAGGACGCTCGCCCATCTCGGTCTGCTGGCGCTTACCCTCGGCTCCCTGTTTCCAACCAACGCCTGGGATGTCCCAACCTATGCGGCGTTGTCCGCTGTCGCCGTCTTCATGGCGACGCGGGGCGTGCGTCCGCTCTTGAAGCGGCTGGTGATGGCCACCGGTCTCGTGGCAGGCATCGGTGCCCTGGCGTACGTGCTCGTGCTCCCGTTCACCTTGCATTACGTCGCTCTGTTCGGCGAACTGGATACGGTTCGAGAGAAGACGCCCCTGCTTGCGATCGAGGCGCACCTAGGGGTCTTTTTGCTGATCGTCTTCTATGGCCTTGCCGCCCGCTTGAACAGACGGAGCCGTCAGGAATCGGTGATGCTGGATCCGATGATCCTTACGCCGCTCCTCGGCACGCTGCTGGTCCTGCGGTATGTCGGCGTCGAGCGCAGCCAGCGATTCCGGGATACGGCCGACGCGCTGCTCGTCGTCCTTGTCGTCGGTGTGCTGCTCTACGCATGCTTCCGGATGGTGCGGGCTGTTCCGTCCCCGCCCCTGGCAAGATGGCTCCCGGCCGTTCCGATCCTGTACGGGGTGATCGCCGCGGTCGGTGTCGCCTCCGTGGTGGCACTGGCGACGGGTCGACCGGTGCTTGCGCTGTTCCTCGGGCTCGCGGGCGTCGCCAGTGTCTGCTGGCTGGTCTTTCCGGAGGAAGGAACCCGATTCATCGCGGCGATGATTGCGGCGGCCATGTTCGTTGGCGCGGGGCTCGAGATCGTCTATCTCGTTGACGATCTCTCCGGTGGCCCGCATTACCGGATGAACACCGTCTTCAAGTTCTACAACGCAATCTGGATCCTGCTCGGTCTCGCCTGCGCGGGTCTCGTTGGCCACATGCTCGCAATTGCCGGGGTCACGCGCCCGGTCGCCCAGTCCCTGCGATCGAAGGAATCCGGTGTCACTCGTCGAACCGCTCCAGCGACTCTGGTTCCGGTCCAGGGCACTGCGCGGCGGGCTCCCGAAGCGCTCGGAATCGTGCCCCAGGAGGGCGCTCCGGCTCAACGGTTGGGCCAACCGACGCTCTGGGCCGGGATCGGTCTGGCAGTCGCCACAGTCGCAATCGCGGCGTCGCTCGCCTTTCCCGTCTTTTCGACCGGTGTACGCCTGGACCAGCGGTTTACCCCCTCCCGACCGCACTGGACGCTCAACGCGTTCGACTGGATGGATTATGGAACGATTCCGACACGGCCGGGCGGCACCGG
>CADCWJ010000538.1 GCA_902806365.1 uncultured Thermomicrobiales bacterium | reverse complement strand
GTGCCATTGCGTGGACAGGCCCGGATCACCCATTTGGCGATGGCATTCCGGTCGCGCCACTCTTCGTGTATCGTGACCACCCATTCGTCCCCGTTCGTGGAACGACGATTCCCTCGACCGACGACCGCTGAAAGGGTACACACCGCGTATGACAGCCCAGCACGATGACCGGCCCGCTGCTCGACCCGCTGCTCGACCCGCTGCTCGCCTCGCCGTTTCCACGAACACCTATCACTCCTACACTCTGGAGGAAGCGCTCGCCGGGATCGCCGCCGCCGGCTTCACCAGCGTCGAGCTTTCCTCCGTTCCCGGCTGGACCGAGCACGTCCCCCGCAACGCCAGCGACGCCGAACTGATGCGGATCGGCGACCTGGTGGCCAGCCACGGGCTGATCCCGATCAGCTTGAGCGGGCACTCCGACCTGGCGAGCGAAAGCGGGACGGTCGAGTTCCGCAAGGCCCTGCATATCGCAAAGGTGCTGGGGATCCGCTATGTCACGACCAGCACCGGCGGGCACGACGCATCGTCGGACGGGACAATCGAGGAGCAGCGCGAGCGCTTCCTCGGCGTGATCCAGCCGTTGGCCGACGAGGCCGCAGCCGAGGGCATCCAGATCTGCCTGGAGACGCACGGCGGCGTCTCCGCGACCGGGGCACTGGCGGCGGAGCTCGCGCTCGCGATTGATCGCCCGAATGTCGGGGTCAACTACGACACCGCCAACGTCATCTTCTACGGCGGCGTTCGCCCGGAAGACGATATCGGCTCGGCGGCGATCACGATTACGCATCTCCACATCAAGGACCAGATCGGTGGGCCGGGCGTGTGGAACTTTCCGGCGATCGGGACCGGCGAGGTCGATTTCGCGCCGATCTTCGAGGCGCTGGAGACGGTCAACTTCACGGGACCATGTTCGATCGAGCTCGAGTTCCAGGGCGAGCCGTGGCCGCCGCTGGACGAGATCGAGCGCGCGCTGGTGGACTCCCGGTCGTTCCTGCGAACCTTCCTGCCGGAAGCCGCATCGAGCTGATCGCGCCCAAGGAAAGCCTGCCAATGCCCACGTTTCCATCCCCCACGAACCCGACCGGAGACTGGACACCTCCAACGAGGATCGCGGTGCTCGGTGCCGGGTTCATGGGCGGGACGCATGCCCGCGCGTACGCCACCCTGCCCGAGGTCGAGATCGCCACGATCTTCGCCCACAGCCCGAACCGGGCCGAGCCGCTCGCCGCCGAGCTCGATACGGTCTGGACAGCCGACCTCGATCGCGTGCTGCGGGACGATTCGATCGAGGCGGTCGACATCTGCCTGCCGACT
>CADCWJ010000537.1 GCA_902806365.1 uncultured Thermomicrobiales bacterium | reverse complement strand
TCCCGAGATGGCCGGTTGCCGGGATCGCGAGCTCGACCGCCGTCTGCGCGCGCGAGGCCGCCCAGCCCCGGCACGCCGCAAGCAGGGAATCGGCCGCGCGTGGCGTCTGCGCGAAGGCCTCGGCGATCTTCAGGGTCTCGGGATCTCGACCCTCCCAGGCTTGCATCCACCAGCACTCCGGCGCCCGCCATGCGTAGGCGATCAGGTCGTCCGCCTCATCGGTCACGACGCGCACGTCATCGCGATCCTCCGCCAGTGACGTCATCATCTGGGTCCATGCAGCGCCGGACCCGTCGCGAATCACCGGGCCGACCGCGTCGCGCGTTTCATCGTCATAGAGATTGCGGATTCGCGGCAGGTCCGCCAGGCGACCGGATCGCGTGAAACAGCCCGGCGAGAGATCCCGGTCCTCATTGAGCCGGAGCAGGCGAAGGGTCGGTTCCGAGCCAACGGTCGAGAAGCCGAACTTCGGGTAGAAGTGCGGGATGCCGTAGAGGGTCGAGAGCGGCGCATCGCCAGCACGGATGTGCGCGATCGCGGCCTCGAGCACGCGCCGTGAGTATCCCCTGTTCCGGTGTTCCTCCTCGGTGCCGACGCCGCCGATGCCGTCCATCCGTACCGACGCTTCGCCGATGCGGAGGGTGAGCGGGATGATGAACGTTCGGCTGACATCGCGATCGCCGATCATCAGCGAGACTTTGGTCCACCCGTTGTCTTCCGGGATAATCCGGATGGTCTCGTTCAGCGTGTCCTGTTGCGGCATGCTGGCCACTGTTTCGTCGTCCTCCGTTGATCGCGGATATTCGGGATCTGGTTCGGCCGAGCCCGAAGGCCGGCACAACGGGCTGCATCCACTTGGTGGCTTCGCCATCACCTGTGAGACCGGCCACTTCAGCAACCTTCTGCAGTGGCCGGTCTGAACACTTGTGCCGGCCAGCAGGTGAAGCGGATGTTCCTTGAGTCGGCGGCCGCGTCATTGTTCCGGTACGAAAGGGGTCACCCGCGTCAAAGGAGACCCTTATGGGTTTTTCACAGATGTTGTGTGATGGAGGTGCTCCCAGACACGAGCGGGGAACCGGCCGTGGGACCGGCTCCGCCGGGCGATTCCTCGCTACGCTCGGAATGACAATTCTGGTGTGTGTGACGACTAGAGCACAACCGTGCCTTCGTAGACGAGGTCCCGGCAGCGGGCTTCAATCTCCTCGGGGTCGATGTGGTCACGGGCCAAACCGGTCGCCTGCGCGGACCGCGCGACAGCCGCCGCGACACGCGGCGAGACGCGGAGATCGAGGCTGTCCGGGATCAGGAACTCGGGCGTCAGCTGGTCGTCGGTCACCAGCTCCGCGATGGCCTGGGCTGCGGCGATCTTCATGTCGTCGCTGATCGTCCGCGCTCGCACATCGAGCGCCCCCCGGAACACGCCGGGAAAGGCCAGGGAGTTGTTGACCTGATTGGGGTAGTCGCTGCGACCGGTCGCGATCGCGAAGGCGCCGGCGCTGCGGGCAAGGTCCGGAGTGATCTCCGGGGTTGGATTGGCCAGCGCGAAGATAATCGGGTCCTTGGCCATCGTACGGATCATGTCTGGCGTCAGCGTGCCGGGTGCCGAGAGGCCAATGAAGACATCGGCACTGGGCAGCACGTCGGCGAGGGAGCCGGAGCGCCTTTCGCGGTTCGTGATCTCGGCGATGGCGCGCTTCGACGCGTCCATCGGGCCCGGCCGGTCCGCGTGGATCGCGCCGGAGCGGTCGCAAACGATCACATCGGCCGCGCCCTCGGCGAGGAGCAGTTTGGCAACGGCGATCCCCGCCGCGCCTGCGCCGTTGATGACGATGCTGAGGTCGTTGACGCCGCAGCCACGGAGCCGGGCGGCATTCTGGAGCCCGGCCAGCACGACGATCGCGGTGCCGTGCTGGTCGTCGTGGAAAATCGGCATGTCGACCGCCGCCCGCAGCTT
>CADCWJ010000536.1 GCA_902806365.1 uncultured Thermomicrobiales bacterium | reverse complement strand
TCGACCGCTTCGTGATCTTCCTCTACCAGGCTGGCGGATCAATCAATAACGAGGATGTGACCGCGACCGCGCTGGACTCCCCGCAAGCGACCGAGGCGCTCGAGTTCTACTACAGCCTCTACCGCGATCAGCTCTCGGCGACCGCCGCCGACATTGGAGCGGGCTGGCCGGGCGATGCCTTCGTCCAGGGCTTGACCTCGCTCGTTTTCGAGGGAAACTGGATGTTCCCGACGCTCGACGACCAGGCACCGGACAAGGCATTCGCGGTCGCCGAGTTGCCGGCCGGCCCGGGCGGCAAGGGCACGCCTGCCTTCACCAATTCCTACTCGATCTTCCAGGGCAGCCAGAATCCAGAGGCGGCCTGGGTGCTCGTCAACTACCTGACGAATGTCGAAGGCGCGCGCGGTGCCCTGCCACTCGGCCTGGCGCTGCCGGCGCTGCCTTCCCTCGAAGGCGAGTTCCTGGAGCTGTTCCCGGAGCGCGCCGCCTATCTCGAAGCGGGCCGCTACGCGACCGCGCTCCAGTACGGACCGGGCGGGCAGGCGTTTGCCACCGACGCCAACGCGGCGCTGCAGTCGCTGTTCGCGGGGACGCTGGACGTGGCGGGTGCGCAGGCCGCGATCGTCGAGGCCGCGAACTCCAACATCACGTTCAACAGCTAGGAATCAGGCAGTCACCGGCCCGGCACAAAAGCTTGTGCCGGGCCGGCGGCGCATCCGGAGGGACTGCAGCGGGGCCGGACTTGGAGTCCGCCTCGTACGAGGCCAGCGGCGGGTACGGGCGATCTCCATGATCGCCCTCTGGTGCGGACGGTTGAACGCATGAGGTGACGATGGCTACGCTGGGACGCAGGAAGAGTCGAAACCCGATCGCGGCCGAGGACGCCGTCGCCGGCTGGATTTTCATCGCGCCGGCCCTGATCATCCTTTCGGTCTTCATCTTCTGGCCGATTGCCCAGGTGTTTTGGGTCAGCTTCCACGAGTGGAGCCTGATCGAGCCGGAACGCCCCTTCCGGGGCCTCGCCAACTTCCGCGAGCTGTTCCAGGATCCGGACTTCGAAATCGCGTTGCGCAACACGCTCTGGTTCTCGCTCGGGGTGGTCCCGACGCAGACCTTTCTGGGTGTGCTGCTGGCGGTGATCGCGAACCGGGCGATCCCGGGCAAGGGGTTCTTCCGGACCGCGTTCTACTTTCCGTCGATCAGTTCCTCCGTTGTGATCTCGGTCATCTTCATCTGGCTCTATCAGCAGAACGGCCTGATCAACTACGTCCTGCGCGCAATCGGTTTCTCCACGCCGCAACCCCCCTGGCTCTCCAATCCGAAGGGCGTCATCGAGATGGCGCTCGGTTACGTCGGGATCGACAACGTCACGCCCTGGCTGGCTGGGCCGAGTGTGGCCCTGCTCTCGATCATGATGATGAACATCTGGACCACGATGGGATCGCTGATGGTGATCTTCCTGGCCGGGCTCCAGGGCATCTCCGGCGATGTCTACGAAGCGGCCTCCCTCGATGGCGCCACCAAGCGGCAGCAGTTCTTCCAGATCACGATTCCGTTGCTGCGCCCGGTCATCTTCTTCGTGACGACGCTCGGTTTTATCGGCACCTTCCAGGTCTTCGACCAGATCTTCGTGATGACGCCCGGCGGCTCCCCCGCCAAGACGACCCTGACCCTCGGCTATCTGGTGTACGAGCAGGGATTCCGGAACTTCGCGATGGGGTCCGCGTCGGCGATCGCGCTCGTGCTGTTCGCGATGATCCTGACGGTCTATCTCTTCCAGCGCCTGTTCATCAAGGAGGGCGGCGTCGACTGACGCGCCGCCGGAGGAACGCTCGTGGCAACGACACTCGATCCTGGAAAGACCGCATCGTCGGGCCCGGTGGGAGGCCCACGCACCGGCTCCGAACGGCTGGTTGCCTTGCTCGCGCTGGCGGTGCTGATCTTCGTCGCCCTGCTGATGTTCGTGCCGTTCGCATTCAGCGTCGCGACCTCGCTCAAGACGAGCCCGGAGGCCGCCAGGCTTTCGCTCTCGAACATGTTCTGGCCGCGCGAGGCGACGACGGCCGCCTACGAGCGTGCGCTCGATTCCAACATCCAGCGCTGGTTCCTGAACAGTGTGGTCGTGGCCCTGGCCTGGATCGCGGGCCGCGCGATCATGGATACGATGGCGGGGTACGCCTTCGCGCGAATGCAGTTTCCCGGACGCAAATTCCTCTTTTTGTTGGTCCTGGGCACGATGATGGTGCCGGGGATCGTGACCGTGATTCCCAAGTTCATGCTGCTCCGCGACCTTGGGCTGTTCGATACCTACGGCGCGCTGACGATCCCCTTTCTCGCCGACGCCTTCGGCATCTTCCTGATGAAACAGTTCTTCGAGGCACTGCCGCTCGACCTTGAAGAGGCGGCGCGCGTCGATGGCGCCAACCGCTACCAGATCTTCCGCCAGATCGTGCTTCCGAACGCGATCCCGGCACTCTCCGCGCTTGCGATCTTCTCCTTCCAGGGAAGCTGGAACTCGTTCCTGGAACCATTGCTGTTCGTCGCCGGGGGGAACTCTGATCTCAACACGCTTCCGGTCGGGCTGGCCAACTTCCGGGCCGAGTTCAACACGAACTGGCCGGTGCTGATGGCGATCGCGGTGATCACGACGGTGCCGATGGCGCTCTTCTTCATGGTCTTCCAGCGCTACTTCATCGCCAGCAACGTCTCGTCCGGGATCAAGGGGTAGGCCGGCCGCCCCACCCACAGTCCATGCGTAGGGGAGGCCCCTGTGGCCTCCCGACTTGGACCCAAACCGGCCACGCCCTGACCCCTGCCCCGGCCGCGTTCGCGCCGAGCACCCCCCGGCCTTCAAGCCCTTGCCGGGCGGGCGCAGGGCAGCCACGTTGGTCTGCCCCTACCTTGTCGTGGGGCGGCGTTCGCTCAGGGCAGCCACACAGGGCTGCCCCTACCGACATCAGGACGCACGGTAGACTTTCCGCCGGTCCGGACGCGTCTTTGCCTGGCGGCGCTCGCTGCCCGCCGCGTTCCTGCCCGATAGAGGAGATCCGTGCTCAATCACGACCTGACCCTCAAGAACAACGAGCTTTTCCTTGTCGGGCGATCGGCCGACCGGCTCGGTATTCGTGAAGCGGGCATCTATCTCCGCGACACCCGGTTCGTCACAGACATCCGGCTCACGCTCAACGGACAACCCGTCGAAGTGCTGGATCTCCGCCGAACCGGCGATAGCGAGGCCGTGATCCACGCGACGAACGC
>CADCWJ010000535.1 GCA_902806365.1 uncultured Thermomicrobiales bacterium | reverse complement strand
GCTGGGGTGGTCGGAGGACGACTATCGGACGGCGCTGCGTCACAGCGCGATGAAACGGGTGAAGCTGCCGATCCTCCAGCGGAACGCGCGAATCGTCGAGCGGAACGCGGGTGGGCGGTAAGTCCTGCTATTCCTGCCGCTTGCGGCTTCGCAGACCCGGGTGCGCGCCTCGGTTTGCGAAGCCACAAGTGGCTAGGAACTCATCCCATTCCTCCAGGCGCACATCGCTCGTCTTTCCCTCCCTCGATTGAATCCTGCCCACGCAACCGATAAATTGCTCCGCTTTCCCGTCCGGTCAATCAGTCTTTCAGTCAGGAGTCGACGTGTCCCCCCATTTCCGGCGCAGCACGCATCTGTTCACGAGCGAATCCGTCACGATGGGCCACCCGGATAAGGTGTCCGACCAGATCAGCGACGCGATCCTCGACGCGATCCTGACCGACGAACTGAAGCTGCAGGCCGAGGGCAAGAGCAGCGTGGTCAACACGCGCGTGGCCTGCGAGACGCTCGTGACGACCGGGCAGGTCGTGATCGCCGGTGAGGTGCGGACCAACACCTACGTCGACGCCGCCCAGATCGCGCGGAACACGATCAGGGAGATCGGCTACACCCACGCCGACATCGGGTTCGACTACCACTCCTGCGGCGTGTTGACCGCCATCCACTCGCAGTCGGCCGACATCGCGATGGGCGTCGACCACGCCGGGGGCAAGGCCGAAGAGCAGGAGATGGGCGCCGGCGACCAGGGCCTGATGTTCGGCTACGCGACGAACGAGACCGACGTGCTCATGCCGCTGCCGATCCACCTCGCCCACCGCATCGTCGAGCGGCTCAGCGAGATGCGTGAGACCGAGATGAAGTGGCTCCGCCCCGACGGCAAGAGCCAGGTCACCGTCGAGTACAAGGACGAGAAGCCCGTCCGCGTGCACACGGTCGTCGTCAGCACGCAGCACGACACGAGCGTGCTCGACAAGAACGACCGCTTCGCCGAGTCGGCCAAGCGGGAGATCATCGAGAAGGTGATCCGCCCGGTCATCCCGGCCGCGTACTGGAACGACCAGATCATCTTCCACATCAACCCGACCGGGAAGTTCGTCATCGGCGGCCCGCACGGCGACACCGGCCTGACCGG
>CADCWJ010000534.1 GCA_902806365.1 uncultured Thermomicrobiales bacterium | reverse complement strand
CGTGGGGTGGTCGTCGATTTCCGCAAGCCGGATGTCGTGCGCCTGGCGCCGGTCGCGCTTTACACCACCTACGAGGAACTGTGGCGGGCGGTGCGGGCGCTGGCGGAGATCGTCGAGGCAGGTGAGCACATCGACGTGGCGGTCAGCGCCGGGCACGTGACCTGACGACGCTCGGATGCCGCTTTCCGGGCAGAGGGACCCATCGAACGGCGGTTCCACGGGAACCGGCGGGTCGCTTATCGATGCTCGCAGGGGCAGACACGCTGGCCTACCCCTGCGAGCTGCTTCGATCCTTGTGCCAGGGCAGGTGCTGGTCCACCCCTACGAACTGACCGTATCGCCCTTCAGCGGTGGGTGGCGACGACCTCCAGGTACTCGGCGGGCGCGACCAGCGTGCCATCGTTGGCCCGGTTGAATCGCGCGACGACACCGAGCAGATCCGCCGCGAAGGCCTCCTGGCCATCCCGGTCGAGCCCCGCGAATGCGCGTTCGATCGGTCCGAAGTGCGTGCGGAAGTAGGCGAGCCAGTGCTCTGGCGAGAGATACCGGAAGGTGAAATGGCGCCGCTTGATCGCGAGGTTGCCGATGCCGCTGCCGAGCAGGGTCGTTACTCCCACCTCGGTACCCCACACGCTGGGCGGCTCGACACCTGGTGGCGGTGGCGCGTAGCGCGCCGTGGTCCGAAAGATGTGTCCGACCATTCCCTCCGGCGTCCAGTTCGCGAGGCCGATCGTGCCGCCCGGCGCGCAGACCCGCAGTAACTCGGCCGCCGCCCGCAGCTGGTCGGGCGCGAACATCACGCCAAAGGTCGAGAGCACGACATCGAATTCGCCATCCGCGCATGGCAACGCTTCGGCATCGCCCTCGCGGAATCGCACGTCGAGCCGCTCGGCGGCGGCGCGCTCTCGCCCCCGTTCCAGCAGGGCCGGCACGTAATCGACGCCGGTCACGTCGCAGAACCGGCGGGCGGCGGCCAGCGTGGCGTTGCCGCTTCCGCAGGCGACATCGAGCACCGTGCTCCCGGCACGGAGATCGACTGCTTCACAGAGCATATCGCCAACGATCGTCATTGGGGTGGCAATGGCGGCGAAATCGCCGCTTGCCCATGTCTGCCGCTGGCGGTGCTTGACGGCCCCGAGATCTGGAGTTGTGCGTGCCATGATCGCCTCGCTGGTGCGGACGGAACCGGATCGGTAACGGGTCCCTGACGTGATGATGCGCGTCATGACCGCATCGTTACGCGTTTATCCGGGAAGGTCATGTGTTCTCCCTTCAGGGCGATTCACCCCCTGTCAGTGGGGACGGGTGAACGGGGCTCGGCTGTGGGAGCGGCGCCCTTCCGCCAGGCGGTCACGGCCCGAGGGGAACCGGCACCATGCCAGCCCTTCGGCCCGCGATGCATGCGGCCTGGGTTGTGCTCCGGGCGTCTTCAGTGAAATGGAGGGAAGTTCCCAGCCAACTCCAAGTTTCGGTTCAGCCTCTGTTCAGAGAGATGGGTGATACTCCTTCCACCAGCGGACGTCACGACTCCGGTCGAGGCGATCGCTGGGCGGGAAGGGTAGAGGCGGATCTTCGGCTGGGGAGGTCCGCCCCGCTTCCACCGTTCGATGCGGTTGCCCGCGCCAATCCGGTTCGCCCGGACCCCTGTCTTCGGACCGAGGGTCCTTCCCCCCCACTTCCCTGACGAACCGGACCGCGCGGGCGCCGCATCGGACGCCCGTAACAGAACGATGACGCGGGCCTCGCGATCGCGAGGCCCGCGTCATTCCCGTTATGAACCCGAGCCTGGAGCATCGTCCGCTATGCGTACCGCGCGCACGACCGTGCGCTCGTCGTACTCGCTGATCGAGGCATCCCACTCGCCAGCGCAGGTAATCAGGGTCAGGCTCTCGACGCCGTTGGAGACGAGCACGTCGTCGCCCGGCGGCTGGGTCGCATCTTCCTGGCGGACCCATTCAACGCGGTAGCTGAGGACCTCGCCGTCGTCGCCGGTGAGCTCGATCGTGTCGCCCGCCCGCAGCGCGCCAAGTGCGAAGAAGACTGCCTCCGGCACGCCCCAGTAGTTGAGATGTCCGGCCATTACGATGTTCCCGGGTTCGCCGAGGCGCGCGGTCTCCTTGTACCAGGCGACATCGTCGGCGCCGGTCGGCTGTTCCATGACGCCGGCGACCGTCTCCAGGATCTCGACCTCGGCATCGACGTTCGCCGCCTCGATCGTGATCCGTGCCGGCACCGGCCCCCGGGCGCAGATATCATCCTCGACCTCGTCCGCGTCGCCGTCCTCTGCGATCGCAAGCTCGGCGCTCTCGGTCGGTTCCGGGCTGTCGTCCCCGGCGTCGGGTGTGCCAGCCTCGGCGGGCAGGCAGAGCGGCACCGTGGGCGTGCCCACGCCGTCGGCATCCGCCGCGCCGGGCGTGCCGGTCTGGGCCATGACCGGCCCAAATGTGAGCAGGGCGATCAATGGCAGGGCGGCTCCCATCGCCACGAGGGAAGGGAATCGCATCAGGCTCGTCCCGACCTTTCTCACGTTACCAGGCTGACCGGCCGCACCGATCGAGCGCGACCGGAGACGGGTGACGAACACGCCCAGCCCGAGCAGAGGAGCGACCGCCGG
>CADCWJ010000533.1 GCA_902806365.1 uncultured Thermomicrobiales bacterium | reverse complement strand
CGAGACCTCATGCGACGAAACAGCGGCCTCGATCGTCGTGGACGGGCGACAGGTGCTCTCGAATGTCATCTCGTCGCAGATCGAGCTTCACCGGGCGCACGGCGGAATCGTGCCGGAGTTGGCGGCGCGGGGCCAGATCCAGGCGATCATCCCGGTTGTCCGCGCGGCGGTCGCCGAATCCGGTTTGGCGTGGTCCGCGATCGATGCCGTCGCGTTCACCCAGGGACCGGGCCTGGCGGGATCGCTCCTGGTCGGGGTCAACGCCGCGAAGGCGCTCGCGATGTCGCTGGATCGGCCGTTGATTGCGGTCAACCATCTCGAAGCGCACGTCGACGCCAATTGGCTTGTCTTGCCGGGGGGCGTGGAGCGTGAGCCACCGCGACTGCCGGCGATTTGCCTGCTCGTCTCGGGCGGGCATACCGAGCTCCTGTTGGTCCGGCGTCGTGGCGAGCACGAGGTGCTTGGACGGACGATTGACGATGCCGCCGGAGAGGCCTTCGACAAGGGCGCGCGGCTGCTTGGGCTCGGCTACCCCGGCGGCCCGGCAATCTCAGAGGCGGCCGAGATGGGCAATCCTGAGGCGTTTGCCTTGCCCCGGGCCGTCGTGCCTGGTCCATACGATTTCAGCTTCTCGGGTCTCAAGACGGCGCTGTTGCGGACGGTCGAGCCCTTCCGGCTGCCCGATGCCCTGACGGCTGAGCGACCGTCTGACGAGGTCTTTCCCGTCCACCGCCCGGCGCGCTACCGGGATGACCTGCCCCTGCGCGATCTCGCGGCGTCGTTCGAGGAGGCGGTCGCCGACTCGCTGGTCTCCAGGACGATCCGGGCGGCCAGGGATACTGGCGCCCAGGCGATCCTGATCGCGGGCGGGGTGGCGGCGAACCGCCGCCTGCGGGAACGCATGGTCGACGCCACCGGCGATGCGGGCCTGGCGGTCCGATGGCCGGTTCCGGCGCTTTGTACCGACAACGCGGCAATTGTCGCGGGGCTCGGCTTCGAATTGTACGAACAGGATCGAACCGTGGGGCCCGATGCTGACGCTTATCCCCGGTGGCCGATCGGCTCGCGTGCTTCCGCGCGGTCCTTCCCTTCTCACTCATGACGAAAGACGACCGCATGGATTCACTGTCTTCACCGCCCGTTACGACGGAGACCGACGCAGTCGTGAGCACCGCGCGAACCCTGGCGATCGACCTCGCGCAGCGGGCCGGAGCGTTGTTGCGCGACACCCTGAACGAGCCGCGCGACATCGCCCGGAAGGGCACGGTGGATCTCGTGACCGATGCCGACAAGGCGTCGGAAGCGCTGATCTCGGCGGGAATCCGGGCCGTCTTTCCCGATCATCGCCTGATCGCCGAGGAAGGAGCGCGGGGAGCGATCGACACGCAGGGCCAGGAGCACCCTTTCGGCTGGCTGATCGATCCTCTCGACGCCACGACGAATTTCGCACATCGGTACCCGCATTTTGCCGTTTCGATCGCACTCGAACATCGGGGGCGACCGGTGCTTGGGGTCGTCTACGACCCGATGCGAGACGAGTTGTTCGTGGGCGTGGACGGCGGCGGTGCGACGCTGAACGGCGAAGCCATCCATGTGTCGGAGACCGGGGAGCTGATCGCGTCGCTGGTGGCGTCCGGATTTCCGTACGACCTGACCACGCGCACCGAGAGCAATACGCTGTGGCAGGCGTTCAACGGTCGGGTGCAGGGCGTCCGCCGGGATGGCGCGGCGGCACTCAACCTGTGCTGGGTGGCGGCGGGCCGGCTCGACGGCTACTGGGAGCGACCGGTCCAGCCGTGGGACATGGGGGCGGGAGTAGTTATCGTCCGGGAGGCGGGGGGCACGATCAGCTCGCTGGAACGCGACGACCACGACATCTATGGGAACGAAGCCGTCGCCAGCAATGGCCGGTTGCATGCGGCGATGCGGGAGCTGATTGCCGAGACACTGGCCGGTATCCGGGCGGGATAACGCTGGTCAGCGGAGCTCCCGCGCATCCACCAACATCATCACCGTGCGGCACAGATGCCGGGATCGTCGCGAAGCCTCGCGTGACCGGCGCGGCACCGATGTCGCTTGCCGGGCCGTCCGCTACGGGCGCCCGAGCCGAAAGCGGTGGTGGTTCTGCTAGACTCTGACAAACTCCAACGCGGTACTCGGCCGGTGTCAACGCTCGTTCCCCTCTGCCGAATGGCTGAGACCCATGATGGTGGAAAGGAGAAGAGTTCGGATGAAACTGATTATCGCCGTCGTTCAGGACGAGGATACCGATGTCCTGACCGACGCGCTTGTCTCGGCCGGTCACCGGTTCACAAAGATCAGCACCACCGGGTCGTTCCTGCGCACGGGGAATACCAGCATGATGATTGGCGTGGACGACGCCAAGATGCCGGGTGTGATGTCCATCCTGCAGCGGTGCTGCCGGCGTCGAACCCAGATAGCCGTTCCCTATTCTCCCGCGCTCGAGCCCGGCTTGCTCTACATGCCGGAAAACTTCGAGGTGGAAGTGGGCGGCGCCGTTGTCTTTGTCGCCAACGTGGCGCGGTTTGAGCGATTCTGAGACCGCGTCCGGATACGACACGATTCTCCACGTGCCCCGGTACGGAAGCTGTTCCAGCCCCCGATCCGGGGCATCGTCATGTCCCTGATCGCATCGGGCGGGGAACCGCGTGGTACAACGGATCGAGGGAGATCGTGTGTCCCTCCACCTTCCCTCCACCAGTTGCGTTCGACAACATTCACCGATCACGTTTGCCGGTCGGGCCCGCCGAAAGGATCACCATCATGGCTTCAGCACCTGGCACCCAGGCATCGTCCTGGGTCGAGCGCGTCTCTCGTCCGGCTATCGTGGAGGTCGCGCGCCAGCTCGTTTCCATCCCCAGCGTGAGCGGTGACGAAGCGGCGGTGATGGCGTTCGTCCAGGAATGGCTCGACGCACGCGGGATCGCCTACGTCGTGACCGCCAACGATCCCGCTCGCCCGAACGTCATCGCGACCGTGGGCGATCCGACGTCGGGACCGGTAATCGCGATGAACGGGCATCTCGACACCGTGCCGGTGTCCGATGCGACGTCGTGGAGGACCGATCCGTTCGAGGGGGTCGTCAGCGACGATGGATCGCGTCTGTACGGGCGCGGCGCATCGGACATGAAGAGCTCGGTCGGGGTGATGATGACGATGCTGGAGCTGTTCCGCGATGCCGAGATGGATGGTGCGCTGCAGGCCCACATCGTCTCCGACGAGGAAGTCGGGGCGCGCTTCGGGACGCTTCACGTGCTCGACGAGATCGAGGCCGGGCGGCTCGTCCGGCCCGATTACGTGTTCATCGGGGAAGGCAGCGAGTTCAAGGTCCGCAACGCCGAACGCGGGGGGCTGGCGATCAACGTCCGGTTCATTGGCAAGGCCTCGCACACGGCGGCGGCACGGGTGACGGGCGTCAACGCGATCGCAAAGGCGGCCAACGGAATCCTGGCGCTTGAGGAGCATCTGGAGCAGTTCCACCCGTCGGTCGGGCATCCGGTGATCAGCATCAACACGATCAGTGGCGGCGTGGCGCACAACGTCGTACCCGGCGAATGCACGTTCTCGATCGATCGTCGCCTGATCCCCGGGGAAACGAAGGAGAGCGTGGTCGAGGAAGTCCGGGCCAAGCTGGACGCTGCCGGCGCGGGCGATCCCGAGTACCGCTACGAGCTCGAAGTCGACCCGGACCGCGGGTACATCGCCGCCAACATCACCCCGGAGGATTCGCCGCTGGTGCGGGCGTTCCAGGAAAGCGTGCGGCGCGTGCGGGGCCGGGAGACGGAATTCTTCGTGCAGTGGGCCGGGATGACGGACGGCCGGTTTTACCGGCAGCATGGAATCGACACGGTCGGGATGGGGCCGCGCGGCGAGGGAGCGCACGGCGCAAACGAGTCGATCGCGATCGACGACCTGGAGATGGAGGGCAAGATCTACGCGGAGACGATCGCGCGGTTGCTGAACGCGCGCTGAGGAACGGCAAGGGAGGTTGATCCAGGCGGTAGGGGCGACCCTGTGTGGTCGCCCGCCGTTGGGCGTGGACCGGTCCTGCTACGGACGCGGTCACATGCCTGCCCCATGCGCAGCAAGCCATTCTGCAGGGTAGGCCCCGGCGCTCGGCGCGGACCGTTCCTGTCAAGGAGGCGGTCCCATGCCGGCCCCAAGGGCAATCACACACGGTAGCCCTTCGGGCCGGTGCCGAGGGCGCGGGTCAAGCGAGGTGCTGGTCGAGCCAGGCGACGACCCGGCGCAAGAGATCGAGCTGGTGATGCCGCTCCTGGATGCCGTGCCCCTCGCGCGGATAACGGACGAAACGCACGGGAACGCCGAGCACCTGCAGGGCACGATAGTATTCCAGCCCCTGCGTCGGGCTGACCCGTTCATCGTTCTCGCCGTGGAGGATCAGGGTTGGCGTGACGACGTTCGTGACGAACTTGAGCGGCGAGCGATCGGCGTAGATGTCCCAGTCCGTATAAGGGTGGCCGGGATAGTACGCCATATTGGCCTCCGGGATGTCGCCCGCGCCGTGGTCCGAGATCAGGTTCGCCAGGCCGGCGCCCATCACCGCCGCCTTGAAGATCGTCGTCTGCGTGATGGTCCAGGCCGTCAGGTATCCGCCCCAGCTCCAGCCACCGATCGCGAGCCGGTCGGGATCGGCGATCCCGCGCTCCACCATGGCCTGGGCACCGGTTACGAGATCCCGGCTCTCGCCGCCGCCGACATCGTCCTGCAGGAGTTTCTCGAAATCCGACCCGCGCCCGGTGCTGCCGCGTGGATTGGGCATCAGCACCGCATACCCGCGTGATGTGAGCATTTGTCCCCAGTCGTGCCAGTTCAGGTTCACCCGATCCTCCCATTGCCAGGAGGGGCCGCCGTGCACCTGGACGAGCAGGGGATAGCGCTTGCCCGGCTCGTAATCACGGGGACGGAGCAGGACGCCCTCGATCTCAACCCCATCGGTGCTCGTCCAGGTGACGGTCTCGCCACTGGTGAGGCGATCGGCAAATGGCTTGCCGAAGTCGGTCAACGCGACCGCCTTGCCGTCGGGGCCGGTCCGATACAGCTCCTCCGGTGCGTCGGATTTCGTCCATATGAACGCGAGTGCGCGGCCATCGGCGGCGACGGAGGGGCCGGAGTGGACCGTGCCGGATTCCGGCAGCCCATCCGGGGTGAGCGGTGACAACTCGCCATCCGCCACTGAGAGGCGATAGAGCCGGCCGTGCGTCCCCTCGATGACGCGGAGGATGACGTGATCGAGGCCGGCCGGATCGGCGACCAGTTCTTGCACGACGCCTTCGAGCCCGGGCAGGCGGTTCACCGGTTTCCCGCCCACGAGCGGCACCGTCCAGACGGACGAGGAGGGGTCGTCCCGGTGGCCGCTGGCGATCAGCGCGATCACCTGCTCGGCGTCGACCTCGCGAACGACGGGGGAGCCGGGCGCCGGCTGGAAATCGGCGATGCTGGTAGCCAGGCCGCCGCTGGCCGGGATGTGCCAGAGCGTGGTAGCCAGAAACCTGGCGTTGATGGTGTTCAGCGACGTGGAGACAAAAACGATCCGCGCTCCGTCCGGTGTCCAGCAGTAATCCAGTACCGAGCGCTGACCGAAGGTGAGGCAGCGTGCCTTTCCGCTCTCGATGTCAACAAGCCAGATCCGGACGTTCTTGAGCTCTTCCTCGATCACGACCGGGTCGTCCTTGTCCTCCTTGCGCTTCTCCTCCTCCTTGGTCTCCGGGTCTGCCTGCAGGAGAGCGATCGCCTTGCCATCCGGCGACCAGCGGATGTCCGAGAGATTGCCCTCGATCTCGCCAAGCCGCTGCGCCTCGCCGCCATCGACGGGTAGGAGGTAGAGCCGCTTTTTCTTTGGATCGGCACGGTTGGAAAGAAACGCGAGCCGGGTGCTGTCCGGTGACCAGGCCAGACCACTGTCGTGGGATTCCCCGCCCGAGAAACGCCGGGCGGGGGCACCATCGCGGGACAGCCAGATCGCCCGCTCCGGATGCTCCCCCTTCTTGCCGAGCATGCCAACGGTGCAGGCGACGAAGCGACCGTCTGGAGAGATGCATGGCTCGGCCGGGACCAGCCGGTCCACGATCTCCTCGAAGCCGAGCTCCGGCGTTGATGCGGTGTCCTTGGTCGTCATGCGCGTGATGGTTCCTTTCGGGGGATGGGGAGGTGACCCGGCGATTCGTTGGTGACATCCCGATCGACGCGAAGCAGCCCATAGCGAACGTGATCGACGCGTCGCCCGCCGATCCGGAGGAGCCCACGGGCGGGCCCTTCAGGGACGAAACCGGCATGTTGGAGCACGCGCCGGGAGGCGATGTTCTCCACCGCCGCGACCGCCTCCAGCCGTTCCAGGTCCAGCTGGCGCGGCGCGAAGGCGATGTCGATGAGGATCCGCAAGGCGCTGGTGGCGATTCCGCGTCCGCGAAACGCTTCGCTGACGGTGTAGCCGACCGCGCCGATCCCGTGCTCTCGGCTGGTCACGTCAAGGGTAATCCACCCGGCGGCGCGGTCATCGGCAAGGATGACCCATTGCACCTTGGCGTCAAGGTGCCTGTCGAGTGGCGCTCCGGCACGAAGTTCGATGAGCTGCCCGAGCCGCCGCTCGGAATATGACCGGAGCGGCTGAAAACGGGCGGCGGAAGGTTCGGCGCGAACGGCGTGCAGAAACGCGGCGTCTGCCGGTTCGGCACGCCGCAGCCGGACGGTGAGGGTCACGGCGACTCCTGATGCTCGATGGGTCCTGGAGTTGGCGAGCCGCTGGCCGTTCGGATCAGTTTCGGGAGCGCGGGGGACCACCAGTTCCAGCGGCCCATGAGGCGCATTGCGGCGGGCAGGACGATCAGCCGGATCAGCGTGGCGTCGATAAGGACCGCCAGGGCCAAACCGATGCCAATGGCCTTGATGATTTGCAGGTTGCTCGTGCCGAATGCCAGGAAGACCACGAGCATGACGAGCGCGGCGCTGGTCACGATTCCGGCAGAGGCCCGCAGCCCGGTCGCGATCGCTGTCCGGTTGTCCCCGCTGCCAAGCCAGGCTTCGCGAATCCGGGAGAGCATGATCACCTCGTAATCCATGCTGAGCCCGAACATGAAGCAGAACATCACGATCGGCACGATCACGACGGTGTAGCCGGTCGGCTCGAATCGCAGCCACTGGTGCCCATGCCCCTCCTGAAAAATCCAGACAAGGGCGCCGAACGACGCCGCGAGCGACAGCATGTTGAGCAGGATCGCCTTGATCGGAAGCAGGATCGAGCGGAACTGGGCGAACAAGACGATCCATGTCACAACGATCACCAGCCCGAGCGCGACCGGCGCCCGATTGCGGACATGGTCGATCAGATCCCGGTTGGCCGCGGTGTCGCCCCCCACGAGCAACCGGAACCGGCCCTCCGTCAATCTCGACGCGTTGGCGCGAAGGTCACCGACGATGCGCTCGGACGCGGCGTCGCGGAGGTCTCCATTGACACCGATCTCGACGACCGCCGCCCGGTCGGTGAGATAGGGCGCCACCGCGTCGCGGAGCCGGGGCTCGATCAGGAGCCCGCCGGAGACAAGTCCCGAGCCCGGCCCCTCCGGGAGGAAGGTCCAGACACTGGTGACGCCGTGCACACCGTCCATCGTGACGACCGTCTCGGTGAACGTGCGCAGCTCATCGAGATTGCGGGAACTCGTCATTCGCCCGCGTTTCGGCTCGACGATGACCGTGATCGGGGAGAGCGACGACGAGGAAAACGCCGACTCCACGGTGTCGTGCATCTGGCGGGCATCCGTCGAGATGGGCAGGATCGTCATCGTTGGCGCGGAGGCGTCCATGCCGAGAACGGGCGCAGCGAGGGCAAGCAGCATGACGGTGCTGACGAGGAGGACGATCGCGGGGTAGGTGGCGAGACCGTCGCGGAGACGACGCGCGCGGAGACTTGCCCACGGGAACGAGCGGGATCGCGGCAGGCGGAACGATCGCGCTGGGCCAATGATCCTGTCGCCAAGGATTGCGATCAGTGCGGGCAGCAGGGTCAGGCTCAGGATCATGCTCAGGAAGACGACGGTGGCCCCGGCCAGGCCGGTCGAGATGGCGGCGGGAACGCCGAATGCGGTCAGTCCGGCAAGGCCGATCGCGACGGCGAGTCCGCTGACAATGGCAGCGCGGCCGGCGGTCGCCATGGTAATCGCGAGTGCCTCGTCGAGCGGATGATGGCGTGCTTCCTCGCGATAGCGGCTGATCAGGATCAGGGCATAATCGACACCGACGGCGATTCCGATCATCGTCACCACGTTGATCGCGAAGACGCTGGTTTCGATGTAGCGGGACAGAATGCTGATCACGGCAAAGGTCGGGATCAGTGATGCGAGCGCAATCAGGATCGGCAGGCTGGCGGAGAGAAGTCCGCCGAAGACGAAGAAGAGGAGAACGAGCGAGAGCGGGACGGTGATCCATTCGGCGCGCGCCAGGTCGGCCCTGGTCAGGTCCTGCAGCGCGGCGGTCGTGGCGGGCCATCCCCCCACTCGCGCGTCGAGCAGATCGCTTTCCAGCACCGTCTCTAGCCGATCGAGGTCCGATGCGGCGGCGTGGATGTCCTGATTCAGCTTGACGATCGCGATGCTCATCTTGCCGTCATCGGAAATGAGGCGCCGGTCGAGGTGGTCGTTGCCGGTGGTGCCCCAGGTCGAGAGCGAGGTCACGTCGGGATCGCTCCGGAGTGGCCGCACCAGCCGTTCGACCTCCCGGCGGAAACGGGGATCGGTAGCGGAGAGGAGTCCGCTTGGATCGCGAAAGAGGATGTAATGGGTCGTGGTACGACGCCCGAAATCGTCCTTGAGCGTGCTGTCGACGATGGACGAGTCCGAGTCGGTGGGGATCCAGCCACCGGTCGAAACGCGGTCCATGACCTGGGTCGCGAGCGGAATGCTGATGAGCGCGATCAGGATGGGGGCGATCAGGAGAGGCCACCGCCAGCGGACAGTGAGCAGCCCCCAGCGGAAGAGCAGCCGGGACGACCTGGCAATCGAAGCTGGAGCGTGGGAGCCTGGTCGCTGTTGTGCCACCTGGAATGGTTCCCCAATCGTCGTTGTGGGCAATGCACAGGCACCCGCAGCGTATACCTGGTTGGCTGACGGAGCGCGGGGCCGTTTCCCTGGTTCCGGTAGTGTAAACGCCCTCCGGGTGTGCGACTGTTAGTTCCGTTTCTGCCGGATCCCAGGGGTAGCCATGTGGGGCTGCACCCGTCATTGGGGAGATTCCAGGCTGCCTTTATCCACGGAGATGGCACGGCGATGATGACTGCGGAGAAGAAGACCGGCGAGGCGGCCATGGATCGGTCGCTTTCGGATGATGTGTACCTGCTGGCGGGAATCCTGGGCGAGGTGATCCAATCCCTGGCCGGGCCCGACGCGTTCGCGCTCGAAGAGGAGGTGCGGGCGCTGGCGAAGCGCCTCCGGAGCGGCGATCACGACGCCGGTCCGCTCCTTGAACAGGAGGTCCATGACGCGGATACCGCCGAGCTGCGCATCCTGATCCGGGCCTTCACCAACTACTTTCAGCTTATCAATCTTGCCGAAGACAACGAACGCATCCGCAGGGTACACCGGCGCGAGCACGCCCATCCGGACGAGCCGCGCCGGGGGTCGATTCGCGAGGCGATCCTGCTCCTGGCGCGACGTGGCATGGATGCCGCCGAGGTTCAGGCATTGCTGGACGGAGCCCAGGTCCGGCTGGTGCTGACCGCGCATCCGACCGAGGCGCGGCGACGGACCGTGATCGACAAGCTCGCCCGCATCTTCGCCGCGATCCGCGACCTCGACGAGCGCCGGGCTCTCCCGCACGAAGTCGACCGGGCGCGGGCGCGGATCGCCTCGACGATCGCCGAGCTATGGAGCTCGAACGAGAT
>CADCWJ010000532.1 GCA_902806365.1 uncultured Thermomicrobiales bacterium | reverse complement strand
GCTTGGGGGTGCTCTCGCTGCTCGTGATCGGCGCTCGCCGGCATCCCAGCGAGAAGGCCACGACCTGGTTCGTATCCCGGGGCCGGATGCTCTGGCTGGGACGCACCGTACGCCGGCCCGCGATCGTCCAGTCGAGGAGCAGGGTGCGTCGGGTTCGGGTCAATCGCCACTCGCCGCAGAACTAGCGGCCGACGCCACAAACAGTAGCTTGCAAAACAGAACACCGGGCCGAGCATGTACGCTCGTCCCGGTGTTCTCGTTTCCGGAGGTGTTGTCCAAACCCGCCATGTCACTCCGTGGGTAAGCCCCGCCGCTTGCAACGGAAACCCCTTGCTCGATGGCTCAAGCATCGGGGATCGACAATCCATTCGCCGCACGACCGGTGTGGCGAACGGGACAACCGATGAGGGTGGACAAGCTCCCCGTCCCTTCGCGCAGAGGTCGGCAGGGGACGACAAGCCTTCAGATCACGAAACGACTTCGAAAACGGACGGCTGCTCGTGCGGCTGCTCGGACGGTTGGTCGAACTGGGTGTGATACAGCTCCCGATAGCGGCCGTCAACAGCCAGAAGCTCGGTGTGGGTGCCTCGCTCCACGACCTGTCCCTCCTCGATCACGAGGATCAGATCGGCGGCGCGAACGGTGGAAAGCCGGTGCGCTATCACGACCGACGTGCGCCCGGCCAGCGCCTCGCCCAGTGCCGCCTGCACCGCCGCCTCCGATGTGGAATCCAGGTGCGCCGTGGCCTCGTCCAGGATCACCACCCGTGGCTGGGCCAGCAACAGCCGGGCGATCGTCAATCGCTGGCGCTCGCCGCCGGAAAGCCGGTATCCACGCTCGCCGACAACGGTATCCAGCCCATCGGGCAACGACGCGATCAGCTCGGCCAGTCGCGCCCGGCGGAGCACCTCCCATACCTCGTCCTCGGGTGCCCCCGGCCGGGCCAGGAGCAGGTTCCCGCGGATGGTGTCGTGGAAGAGATGCCCGTCCTGCGTAACCATGCCGACGGTCTCGCGGATCGACTCGGCTGTCAGATCCCGTACATCCACCCCGGAGAGTCGCACCGATCCGCCTTCGACATCATAGAGCCGGGGCAGGAGCTGGGCGATCGTGGACTTCCCGGCTCCCGACGATCCGACCAGCGCCACCATCTGCCCCGGTTCGGCGCGGAACGACACGTCGTGCAGCACCTCGACCCCGCCCCGGGTATCGAGGATCGCGACCTCCTCCAGCGATGCGAGGGAGACCTTGTCCGCCGATGGGTAGCCGAACCGGACGTGGTCGAACTCGACGGACACCGGTCCCTCCGGCATGGGCCGGGCGTTCGGCCGTTCCGCGATCATGGGTTCCAGATCCAGTACCTCGAACACCCGCTCGAAGCTGACCAGCGCGCTCAT
>CADCWJ010000531.1 GCA_902806365.1 uncultured Thermomicrobiales bacterium | reverse complement strand
TGCGTCTCGTCACTATCCATGTCCCGGTCCCTCCGTCGCATTCGCCATAGTTGGTCGGAGCGGGATCGCGCCGACGCCGTGCAGGTCGCCCGCAATCACGTCGCTAATACTCAGCTCGTGTGTTGAGGTGCCGTCCACGCTCCAGAATCCGTGCTCGCTTCCCGGGTAGAGCACGATCGCCGCGGTCACCCCGGCAATGGCGTCCCGGTAGGCATGCATCTTGACCAGGTCGGCGTCCTTCGCCTTCGCCGAGACGGCGGCCTCATTGCCGTCGGACGCGGTCGTGAGCTGCCCGAGATTGTCGAGCCGGAACTTGGCATCCATCACGATCAGCCGGCCGTCCGCGCGTTCCCAGACGTAATCGGGTCGCAACGTCACCGGCGAGTAGACCTGACTGCCTTTGCCAAAGGTCTTGTTGTAGTGCAGCGTCCCGTGACTACCGAACCGGGCCGTCTGCCCATGCGTCGGTGCGCCGAGCAGGTCTTTCGAAACCGAGATCACCGGCGTCTCCTCCGTCTGCACCGCAATTCGGTCGATCAACTCGAACCAGACCCAGTACTCGTACAGGGTCGCGATGTCCCGCAGGTCGATCGCCTGTTGCACGTTCTCGAAGATCGGCACGCTCGCCCGCTGGAAGAGATTCCAGAGCTGCGCCAGCTCGCGATAGCCGTCCTTGCGCTGCAACACCCGCGACTGGCTCGGGTAGACCTGCATGTGCGGCAAGGTCGAAAACCGCCCGTCGGTGGTCATCAGTCCAAGCTGCTCCTTCGCCCCGTCGAACGGCCGGCGCTCGGTGGCGTCGAACTGGAGCGTGCCAAACCACGGCGACCGCATCAGCTTTTCGAGGTCGAGCAGCATGCGGCGGGCCGCCATCGTGACGAAGCGGTTCTCCGGCGTGTCGAACGTTTCTTCCGGCAGGCGCTGAAACACCCGCTCCGGTTGCAGCCGATGGAGGGACGTCGCCCCCGCTCGGACCGCCCGCGCCCCGGGCGATCCGCGCCCACCGGTCAGCAGGCGCATGATCGACTCGTGGTCCAGCGACCGCACCTCGTGGGGCCGGACCATCACGCCGTCGTCGGTGAGCAGCTGGTGCGGGCGGCCGCCGATCGCCTGCAGCGCCCGGACCAGTGTCTCGTGGTGATGCCGGAAGAAGTGGTAGAGGAAGAGCAGGTTCGGCGGGCGGTGATCCTCGCGAACGCGGTGCCCTGTCGGCGCAATCGCCTCGAACGGCAGCGAGGCCGACCGCGCGAAGATGTCCGTCACCGTCGCGATCAGGAAGTCGACCGACTGGTGCGGCGTCGCGAACTTCCTCGCCAGCACCTCGACGATGAGTGGCGGTCCGCACGGAAACCCGTCCCGGAATGGCGTAATCTTGCTCAGCCCGAGCTGGTTCGTGAACGAGATCTCGAACCTTCCAGGAACATCCGCGAAGGTCGGTGCCACCCACGTCGAGCCAACCCTGAGCCGATCGGCAGTCGGGAACGATGCGGTGTACGTCGTCCACTCGAACACGCACCACCGAACGGGCGCCAGGACATCGGCGAGCGCCGCCGGCACGGCGATGATGCGTCCCGTTTCCGCGCACCGTAGTGGAAGCGCATCCTCCATCGCGGCGGTCGGGGCAGGAATCCCGATCAGCTGTTCGGTGAATTCGTTTTGGATGACCATCCAGCGATTATGACGTGTGGCCGCCAAGCGCACAATCGGAACGCCGCGTCGATTCGATACCAGGCCGACCACGGGTTGCTATCGATGCCACTTTCCCGGCCGTCCCCTTCGCACCAGGAGGGGGAGCCACGCCGACCCCGAAATGCTGCCGATGGCGCTGAGGTTTGGTGGTCTATCCGCTCAGCAGCGCGACGAGGATCACCACAGCGAGGATCGCCACCGCCGCGATCACGATCAGCCGGATCGACAGGCCGCCGGACCGTCCGCCAGGGTCGCCATCGCCACCGGTGAGGGCGCCGCTGGCCCGGTACTCGTCGAACGAGATCATCTCGCGCCGCTTCTCGCGCTCCCGCTCGAAGGTCACCACGCGCTCGGCCAATGCCGCCGGGTCCATCTCCGCCCAGTCGAAGTCGTACGTGCCCCAGCGCCGCTCGAGCTCCACGATCGAGGTCAGCGAATCGTGCTCGGATTGTTCCGCCCCTTCGAGCGCGAGGTGATGCGATCGCTGGTCACGGCCGATCTCCTCCCGCACCTCGCGCTGGACCTGCTGATATGACTTTCCCTTGTGGACCGGATGCCAGATGAACCCGCGGTCGAACGATGTCGCCCCGATATCGGCGGGCTCTCCCGGGTCGGGCGTTGCTATCGGCGACGAAGTCGGTTCCTGATCTGGCATGCGTGGTCCTCTCCCGGCCTGACATCGCGTCCGGAGCGCGGTACCGGGTCACTAGAAGCGATCGGCGGGATAGATATGCGGATGCCGCTTCGGGAACAGGACCGCCATCACTGCGATCGCATCCGGTGATGTTCCCGAACGAGCGAGCAATTCGGCGGGATCAAACGACCCGAGCACCAGGCGGGCGACGTTCCCGGGGCTCGATTCGATGACCAAATGGTGCCCCGAACCGTCAGCTCCACCAGGCGGCGCGATCGCGACATCCTCGTCGCCGAGCACCATGCTTACCGCGTCCTCGCCAGTCCGCAGCTCCACAGTGCCTGTCCATCCGGTGCGGGCCGCTCGCCAGCGGCGTTCCAGCTCCGGCA
Organism: uncultured Thermomicrobiales bacterium; assembly: GCA_902806365.1. Taxonomy (GTDB): domain Bacteria; phylum Chloroflexota; class Chloroflexia; order Thermomicrobiales; family UBA6265; genus CADCWJ01. Next base: position 1,116 of record CADCWJ010000531.1, on the reverse strand, counting down.
GCATCACGGTCATCAGGTCGTGAACGCCGGTCGACCGACCCATGAACTGGGCATCCCGCGCGTGTTGTACCGCGATCACCGTATATTGCAAGGCGGCCGTCATTGCGAGGACGCCTGTCCCCGGAACCGCGAGCTCGGCCTGACGAGCCCCGTTCGCCGCCGCCCATTGGCGGCACGCCGCGATCAGAGCATCCGCCGCTCGCGGTGAGACGGCGAACGCCTCGGCGATCTTGAAGATATCCGGATCCTGCCGTCCCCACTGCTGCATCCACCAGCAACCGGGCGCGCGCCAGGCATAGGCGATCACCTCATCGGCCTCATCGGTGACGACGATGCACTCGCCCCCCCACTTCCGAGTGATGCCTCCATCTGCCGCCAGCCCACGCCATCATCAGGACGGACAAGCGCGCCGACCGCCTCCCGCGTCCCATCGCCATAGAGCGTCTTGATCCGGGGAAGGTCCGCCAGTCGACCGGACCGGGTCGCGCATCCCTCGGGAAGGTCACGTTCGTCCTCCAGCGAGGCGAGCCTGATGGTCGCCTCGCCACCCACCGTCGCGTAGCCGAACTTGGGGTAAAAGTGCTCAATGCCATAGAGTGTGGTCAGCGGCGCGGCCCCACCCTTCATCGCATCAACGGCGTATTCGAGGACGCGACGCGAGTACCCCCGATGCCGATGCGCATCGTCGGTGGCGACCCCACCGATGCCGTCCATGCGCACCGTGGCGATTCCGATGCGGATCGTCATCGGAATGATCGTCGCCCGCGAGACGCACACGTCGCCGACCGTCAGCTCGACCGTCGTGGAGCCATCCGGATTCGGCCTGAGCTGAAACGGGGACGGTGGTTTGGACTGCGCGTCCGTGATGCCTTGATGGATCATGCTCGTCCGATTCGATGAGACCCAACAAACGATGAGGCAGCGACCCCGACCGGGATGCTACAGAACGTACGTGCCCTCGTAGACCAGATCGCGGCAACGCGCCTCGATTTCGTCCGGATCGATCGACTCCCGCGCCAACCCCGTCTCCTGCGCCGACCGAGCCACCGCTGCCGCCACGCGCGGGGACACGCGCAGATCGAGGCTGTCCGGGATCAGGAACTCGGGCGTCAGCTT
>CADCWJ010000530.1 GCA_902806365.1 uncultured Thermomicrobiales bacterium | reverse complement strand
GGCCCTCGTGGACGATCGCTTGGGCGAGCACCGTCGCGGTGGTGGTGCCATCGCCAGCGGCGTCATTGGTCTTGGTGGCAGCCTCCTTGAGGAGCTGCGCGCCCATGTTGGCGAACGGATTTTCGAGCTCGATCTCCTTGGCGACGGTTACGCCGTCGTGGGTCACCGTCGGGGCACCGAACTTCTTGTCGAGCGCCACGTTGCGACCCTTGGGGCCGAGCGTCGTCTTGACGGCGTTCGCGAGGACGTCAACGCCCTCTTTCAGCGAGTGCCGCGCCTGTTCATTGAACTCCAGAATCTTTGCCACGAATACGCTCCTTGAGATGGGTTACCGGACGGCCGCATGGACTGAGAAGCGAGAGAGGCTATCCAGTGACGACAGCCAGCACGTCCTTCTCGGACAGGATCAGCAGGTCCTCGTCCTCGAGCTTGAACTCGGTGCCGGCATACTTCGCGAACAGCACCTCATCCCCGACCTTGACATCGAGCGGGATCCGGCTGCCGCTATCATCGCGCCGACCTTCACCGGCGGCGACGATCGTGCCCCGCTGCGGCTTTTCCTTGGCCGTGTCAGGCAGCACGATTCCGCTCTTGGTGGTCTCTTCGCGGGAAGCTGGCTTCACCACCAGCCGATCGGCGAGTGGCTTGAGATTGGTTGCGACTTCCATCATGGTCTCCTGTTCCTCCTGAGTACCCGTTGATCCAGTTCCCTGATCCGGTCGATCCGCAGGCGTCACAGCGACGCCTGAACCTGAATGCGCTGTCAGCCTAGCACAGCGATTAGCACTCATCAAGGGGAGAGTGCTAACGAATTGGCAAAGGGATGCCGAGAGTGCCAGAGCATGTGGGTGGGCTGACCTCATCCCTGCAACATCAGTACGCGACCGAAGCCGTCTGCACTATTGTGCTGCGGTGGATGACACCTCATCAGAATATCCCTGAAGCGGCTAGACTACCGGTTATCGATACCCGGTTGGCGCGCCCGGTTCCCGCACGCGGCGCGTCATCCTGAAACAGAGGGAGAGCTTTCAGTTGAACGCTCCACGGACCAAGGATCGGTTCGCCTCCACGCGCGTGCGCGAAGCGACACCGTCGCCAACATTGGCCGTCTCCGACAAGGCGCGCCAGCTCAAGGCGCGTGGGATCGATGTGGTCGAGCTCGGTGGCGGCTATCCCGACTTCATCACGCCGGAGCACGTGCGCCGCGCGGCAAGCGACGCGATGAACGCCGGAGACACGCACTATGTGGGGGGCTCGGGCACACCGGCGTTCCGGAAAGCAATTGCGGAGAAGCTCGGCAGGGATAACGGGATTACCGTGGACCCGGACAGCGGCGTGTTCGTGACACCTGGTGGCAAGTTCTCGCTCTTCCTCGCCGCGCAGGCGTTCGTCGAGCATGGTGTCGATGTCATGGTGCTGGAGCCGGCATGGGTGTCATACGTTCCGATCATCGAACTCAGCGGCGGCAGGGCGGTGCACGTCGGGCTCGATCCGGACACTAATTTTGTGATTACCCGGGACATCCTCGAAGCCCACCTGACGCCGGACACGCGGATCATCATGCTCAATTCGCCCAATAATCCGACCGGGCGGGTGATGACGCGGGCCGAGATCGATGCCGTGGCGACATTCGCCGTGGATCACGACCTGATGGTCTGGACCGACGAGATGTACGAGAAGATCATTTACGACGCCGCCACCCACCACAGCATCGCCACGGTGCCGGGCCTCGCCGATCGAACGCTGACGTTCAACGGGCTCTCCAAGGCCTATGCAATGACCGGATGGCGCCTGGGGTATGTCGCGGGAGCGCCGGAGTTCATCAGCCAGATGGCCAAGATCAATAGCCATGCGATTACCTGTGCGACGTCATTCGCGCAGGCTGGCGGGGCAGCCGCGCTGACCGGACCGCAAGCATTCGTCGGCGAAATGGTGACCGCCTGGGATCGGCGACGCCGTTACGTGACCACGGAATTGAACCGGGTCAAGGGGTTGCGGACGACATTGGTCGAGGGTGCCTTTTACGCCTTCGTCGATGCCCGCGAGATCGATTCGGATTCCGTTCGCCTTGCTGATCGGATCCTGGACGAGGTCCACGTCGGCGTCGTCCCGGGAGTCGCGTTCGGGGCAGCAGGCGAGGGCCATCTCCGGCTCTCGTTCGCGACCAGCGACGAGGCGCTCAAGAAGGCGGTGGACCGGATTCAATCGCTCTTTGGCACGCGCTAACGCTTTCGTATCCACGCAGGAGAAAGGTGCACGACCGATGAGCGCTGAAGCGCGACTGAAGGAACTCGGCATCGAGCTCCCCGAGCCGGTATCGCCCGCCGCCAATTACCTTCGCTTCAAGCGGACCGGCAACCTGCTCTACATCAGCGGCACGGGGCCAGGCGATGCGGCGCCCAAGGGCAAGGTGGACACCGAGGTCTCCGTCGAGGACGCCTACGCGGCGGCCCGTACGGTCGGCCTCCAGATCCTGGCAACGGCGAGGCAGGCGCTCGGGTCACTGGATCGGATCACCGGCACGGTCAAGGTGCTGGGGATGGTCAACAGCGTTCCCGATTTCGGTGGACATCCGCAAGTCATCAACGGGTGCTCGGACATCCTCGTCGACATTCTCGGCGATGCGGGACGCCATACCCGTTCCGCGGTCGGCTTCGCGTCGCTGCCCAAGTCGATCTGCGTGGAAATTGAAGCCACATTCGAGGTGGAGTAAGCTACGGCATTCCACGGCACCAGCGGTCCTGGCGGCTCGATCGATGACAGCCCCACCTTCAACGATCGCCTGAAGTCCGCGGCGCTAACGCAAAACATTCCGGTGACGTACCGGGTCTACGTCAGGGTGGTCCTCATGGAGCAAAAATCGATCCCGGTTACCCGGGAAGGGTACGATCGCCTCAAGGTTGAGCTTGCCGAGCTGACCGACACCAAGCGGCCCCAGATCATCGCGGCGGTTGCCGAGGCCCGCTCGCATGGCGACCTGCGCGAGAACGCGGCCTATGACGCCGCGCGGCAGGACCAGGCGATGACCGAGAAGCGCATCGGTGATCTCGAAAACCTGCTCCGGAACGCGCGAGTGATCGAGGGAGACGCGTCAAAGAGTGTCAACGGCGTGATCGGGCTTGGAAGCAAGGTGACCGTCGATTTCGACGGCGAGGATGAGCAGTACACCATCGTCGGCGCCATCGAGGCCAAACCCTCGAACGGTCTGATCTCCAACGAATCTCCGATTGGCCGCGCCCTGATCGGACGGCGCTCGGGAGAGCACGCGGTGGTAGAAACGCCCGGAGGGTCCCTGACATTGACCGTCAAGTCGGTTGAGTGACGAGCCAGCCGACGAAGCCATGCGGCGCCCACCCCAGGCCCGGATTCGCAGCCTCGGCGCGCGGATTCGCCATCCCTTGTGGTGGCTGCCGGACCCCGCGTTGGAGCAGGATGAGGCCTACCGGCGGGTGTGGCAGAATCTCCGCCAGGTGACCGAGGTGCGGGATGGCAGGCACGACGGTCCGGAATGGCGCTCACACGAAGGCCGCTTCGCCCTCTGCTGCGTTCGCGTTCCGACCGAGAAGCTGTCCCATGAACTCGCAGGCCTGCGCTCGGCCCTGGCCGCGTTTCCGTTCGTGCGCCTGCATCCCGATGCGTTCCTCCATATCCCGATCCAGGAACTGGGATTCGTCACGGGAAGCCCCGAACAGCGGGATGAGTTGACACCCGCCCGCCTTCAGGAATTCATCGGCATGGCGGAACATCCGATCGTGGATTTTCCACGATTCGAGATCGCTCTTGGCGGGGTTAATTCATTCATCGACGCGGCGTTCCTTGACGTCCACGATGGCGGCTGGCTATCTCGCATTCACCGGCGGCTCCTCGACTTCGTCGTCATTCCACCCGACTCGCACTTCCCGTTTCTGCCGCACGTCACGATCGCCCATTACACGAAAGCGGCGCCGGTCGGGAACCTTCCGGCCATCCTTGCCGACTGGCGAGACCGGACCTTTGGGTCCTTTGAGGCCACGCACGTCGAAATAGTTCTTCTCGATACATCCGTGCCATATCCGGAACTGGAGACGGTCCACGCCTTTGAGCTTGGAGCGCGATCACGGTCCATGTTGACGGTAACCGGGACGTAGTCGTCGTCTCAGATGCGGGCGATCACCGCGTCGCCGAATGAGGCAGTCGATGCCGTCCCGCCAAGGTCGGGTGTGCGCAATCCGTCGGCAATCGCACGTTGGACCGCGTTCTCGATACGCCGCGACAAATCATCCCGCCCCAGCGACATCCCAAGCATCATGGCAGCGGAGCGGATCATACCCGCCGGATTTGCCTTGCCCTTGCCGGCGATATCCGGCGCGCTGCCATGGATCGGCTCATAGAGTCCGAACCGGAGCTTGTCACTGGTGACCGTGCCGAGGCTGGCCGAGGGGAGCATTCCAAGCGATCCTCCGAGCACAGAGGCTTCGTCGGTCAGGATGTCGCCGAACATGTTTTCGGTGACGATCACGTCGAAGCGCGATGGCTGCTGGATCAGTTTCATCGCCATTGCATCGACCAGCATGTGGTCGAGCGTGACATCGCCGTAGTCCTCGGCCGCGGTAGAAACAACCGACCGCCAGAGCCGAGACGAGGAAAGGACGTTCGCCTTGTCAACGCTGGTCAGGTGTCCGTCCCGGGTCCGGGCCATCTCAAAGGCGAGACGGACGACGCGCTCGATCTCGTGCTCGCGATAGACAAGGGTGTCGACGGCTACCCGCCCTCGTCGCTCGCGCCACTGGCGGGATGGTCGTCCGAAGTAGATGCCCCCGGTAAGCTCCCGCACCACCAGCAGGTCGGTCCCCTGCAGGACGTCCGGCTTGACCGGCGAGGCATCGACCAGGGCGTCCACCACTGATACCGGGCGCAGGTTCGCGTACAGGCCGAGTGCCTTCCGGATCTTGAGCAGCCCTTGTTCGGGACGGATCGCCGCCTCCGGGTTGTCCCACTTCGGACCGCCGACGGCTCCCAGCAGGACCGCATTCGCCGCCCGTGCTCGCTCTATGTCCATGTCTCGCAACGGTGTGCCAAAGGCGTCTATCGCGGCGCCGCCAATGAGCATATCGTCGAATGTCAGGTCCAGCCCGCCCGATGGCCCGATGGCCCGCAGGACCTTCAGCGCTTCTGCCATGACCTCGGGTCCAACGCCGTCGCCCGCAAAGACAGCCACGGTTCCTGACCCCGGGTAACGCACGAGATCCGTCATGCAGGCGTCACCACCCTCGGCTTCCACTCCGGTCGTGACCGCTCGAAGCGGGCAATGTCATCACCATGGGTAAGCGTCAGTGCAATGTCGTCGAGTCCTTCCATCAGTCGATGGCGGGTGAAGTCATCCATCGGGAAAGTGGTGGAGAGACCGACGGCCGGGGCGGAGACGGTCCGGGTCTCGAGGTCGATGATGACCTCGAGAAAGGGGTGCTCAGCCGCCGCTTCGAGCAGCTCGGCACCGAAATCCTCCGGGACGGTGACCGGAACGAGCCCGGATTTCGTGGCGTTGTTGCGGAAGATGTCTCCAAACTTCGGAGCCACGACGGCCTTGAATCCGTAATCCATCAACGCCCAGACGGCATGTTCGCGCGAGGAGCCAGTCCCGAAGTTCGGCCCCGCGATCAGGACCGAAGCACCTTCGAACTCGGGCCGATTGAGGACGAACGTGGGGTCGGCCTCGCGCCAGGCGGCAAACAGCCCCTCCCCAAACCCGGTGCGCTCGACCCGCTTGAGGTACGACGCCGGGATGATCTGATCGGTATCCACATCGCTCCGTTCGAGCGGCGCGGCGCGGCCGGTTATGGTCTTCACGGGCTCCATGATGACATCCCTATCGCGGTGCCAAATCGGACGGCGCGGCGAACGTTCCGGCGATAGCGGTCGCGGCGGCGACGCCAGGCGAGACAAGATGCGTCCTGCCGCCCTTTCCCTGTCGCCCTTCGAAGTTGCGGTTGCTCGTCGATGCGCAACGCTCGCCCGGCGCAAGCTGATCGGGATTCATGCCAAGGCACATCGAGCATCCGGCCGAACGCCACTCGAAGCCGGCGCGCTCGAAGATCCGATCGAGCCCTTCCCGTTCCGCCTGGGCCTTGACCATCATCGATCCCGGCACGACCATCCCGCGCACGCGTGCTGCCACCCGCCGACCCTCGATCACCTGGGCCGCCGCCCGCAGATCCTCGATCCGGCCATTGGTGCACGAACCGATGAACACGGTGTCAACCGGAATGGACCGAATCGGCGTTCCCGGCGCGAGCTTCATGTAGGCCAGTGCGCGCAGGGCAGACTCGCGGTCGGCTCCCCGGGGGAGTTGTTCGGGGTCCGGCACGGATGAGTCGATCGATGTCACTTGCCCCGGATTGGTTCCCCACGACACGTGCGGAAGGATCGCCGAACCATCGAGCGCGATCTCACTGTCGAACACCGCGCCATCGTCCGTCGGCAACGCTTGCCAGGCATCGAGCGCGGAGGTCCATGCGTCGCCCTTGGGAGCGTGTGCCCTGCCTTCGAGGTAGGTGAAGGTGACGTCGTCAGGCGCGATCATGCCCGCCTTGGCCCCCGCCTCGATCGACATGTTGCAGACCGTCATGCGGCCTTCCATCGTGAGGTTGCGAATCACCGACCCCCGGTACTCGATGATCGAGCCCGCGCCACCACCCGTTCCGATCCGGCCAATGATGGCGAGGATCACATCCTTGGCCGTCACACCGTCCCGCAGCGCGCCATCGACTGAGATCACCATCGTCCGCGGGCGATCCTGCGTCAGCGACTGCGTGGCCAGCACGTGCTCGACTTCGCTGGTGCCGATCCCGAATGCAAGCGCTCCGAACGCTCCATGGGTGGAGGTGTGACTGTCGCCGCAGACGATCGTCATGCGGGGCTGGGTCAACCCGAACTCGGGGCCAATGACATGCACGATTCCCTGCCCGGGATCGCCCATTGGGTGCAGGCGAATCCCGAACTCGGCACAGTTCTCCGTCAGTTTGCGCACTTGCGTCGCTGAGATCGGATCGGCGATCGGGCGGTGGATGTTCACCGTCGGAACGTTGTGGTCGGCAGTCGCAATGGTCAGATCCGGTCGCCGCACCCTGCGCCCGGCGAGACGCGGGCCGTCGAACGCCTGGGGTGAAGTTACCTCGTGGACGAGATGCAGGTCGATATAGAGCAGGTCCGGCTCACCCGGCGCCGACCGCACGACATGCTGGTCCCAAACCTTTTCCGCGAGCGTTCGTGGTTCCGGCACTGACGGTTCCCTCCGGAGTCGCTGTTGACGAGTAACGGATACCCGACGATGTCCGTCGGGTCAGGGCTTGCGCCCGGCGAAAACGGCAAGCTCGAACGCCTTGAACAGGCAATCGACATCGACGAAGCCAATATCCCGAAGCCAGTCCAGTTGAACGTCGAGCGGAGCCAGGATATTTGCCGCTCGCTCGTCCGTGCTGGAGTACATCGCGATGACATCCTGCACACTTCGATTGCCCGGTTCGGCGCGTGTAATACCTTCGGCAAGCGACTCGTAGAATGCGCGCTCATAGACCGGGCTCAGCGAGCTGACATGTTCGATATGGATGAACAGGCCGCCCGGCCGCAAAAGCGCAAGAATCTCCCGGTACAGGGAACGCTTGCGAGCGTCCGGCACATGATGGATCGCGAATCGCGAAATCACCAGATCAAACGGACCGGTTGTCTCTACAGCGTCGCGCCATTCGCTGTCACGGAGATCACCCCACACGAAATCGACATGCGCGTCGATTCCGGTGAGCCGGGCTCGGGCCTCGTCGAGCATCGGCTGGGAGAAGTCGACAAGAGTCGCCTGCTCGATCGGGTTCTCTCCAAGCAGAGCCGCGACGGCAATTCCGTCACCTGCGCCAAGATCGAGCACGCGGCGCACATCGAGCTCGTGGGCGCGGATAATGTTGTTCGTAATCTCGAAATGCGCGTCCACGAATGGGATGCCCCGCCGATCCTCAAGGTATCGGGACACGACTGGTGCCTCCTGCCAGACCACGTCTCGCCGCTCCAGGCTCATGCTCCACCTGCCCCGCGAGGCTAACTCCACCGCGACGTCGACGACCCCATCAGCACCGTGTCCGGGCGATGCCGGACATACTGGCCGAGGGCGGCGAGATAGGCCCTGGCACTCGCCTCAACGATGTCGGTGGCGAGACCATGTCCCGTAAACATTTCGGTATCGACCTTGATCCGGACGTGCACCTGACCCTGGGCATCTTCACCCGGCGTAACCGCCTCAACGTGGTAGTACGTCAGCTCGTTCTCCACCCCGACCGCCGCGTCGATCGCCGCGAACAGGGCGTTGACCGGGCCATTGCCTTCGGCGTCGCCAGCGCTCTCGATACCGTCGCGCTCGATCACGATGCTCGCGGTCGCCGAACCCCCACTGCCGATCGACGCGTTCCAGCGCACAAGATGGAGCTCGCTGCCCTCCACCGCTCGCTCGTCCGAGACGAGCGCCGCGATGTCGGCCCCGGTGACATTCTTCTTGCGATCGGCGAGTTCAAGAAAGCGGCGATAGACCTGGTCGACGCCATCATCCGGCAGTTTCAGGCCAAGCTCATTGAGGGCGTTGCGAAAGCCCGCGCGGCCCGAATGCTTGCCGAGCACCAGCCGCGTGCCCTCCCAGCCCACATCGGTCGGATCCATGATCTCGTACGTCGTGCGCTCTTTCAGCATCCCGTCCTGATGGATCCCCGCCTCGTGCGCGAAGGCGTTGGCGCCGACGATCGCCTTGTTGACCTGTACGGCAACCCCGGTCAGGGTACTGACGAGACGGCTCGTGGGAACTAGGCGTGAACGCTCGATCCGAGTCGCGGCACCACCGAACTGGCGGGAACGAGTCGCCAGCGCCATCACGACCTCCTCCAGCGAGGTGTTCCCGGCCCGCTCCCCGATCCCGTTCATGGTCACTTCAACCTGTCGCGCACCAGCCCGGACAGCGGATAGCGTGTTCGCGGTCGCCATCCCCAGATCGTCGTGGCAATGCACGGAGATGATGCAGTCGTCGACGCGATCAAGGTTCGCGCGGAGGTACTCGATCAGGTGGGCCATCTCGCCAGGCGTCGAATACCCCACGGTGTCCGGAACGTTGAGCGTCGTCGCACCGGCGTCGATCGCCACCTGGAACACCTTGACCAGGAAATCGTGATCCGTTCGCGTGGCGTCCTCGCAGGAGAACTCGACGTCGCTGACGAACGATTTCGCCAGGGCGACCGACGTGGCGACGCGCTCCAGCACGTCGTCGCGCGTCATCCGCAGCTTGTGCTTGAGATGGATGTCCGAGGTTGCGATGAACGTATGAATGCGGGGGGACGCCGCCGGCTTCACCGCCTGGGCAGCGCGCTCGATGTCTCCGGCATTGGCCCTGGCCAGCCCCGCGACCGTCGCGCCCCGGACCCGCGACGCGATCGCGCGGACGGCCTCGAAGTCACCGGGCGAAGCCGCCGGGAAGCCCGCTTCGATCACATCGACATTGAGCGCGACGAGCGCGTCGGCAACCTCGAGCTTCTCGTCCGCCGTCAGCGTCGCACCGGGAGACTGCTCACCATCCCGCAGCGTGGTGTCGAAGACAATCACGCGATGACCGTTTTCGGGTACGTTGCTCTCGCCGTCACTCATGGCCTGGCTTACCTTTCCTGGATGGGACGCTATCCTCGCCGCTGGATGGCCGCCTCGCGGGCCGCCTTTCCGGTCTTGAGCCAGGGCATCATGCCTCGGAGCTGGGACCCGACCTGTTCGATCCCGTGCGTCCTCCCGGCCTCGCGCATGCTCAGGAAGTTCGCTCGTCCGCTTTCGTTCTCGGCAATCCACTCCTGGGCAAAGCTGCCATCCTGGATCCGCCCGAGCAGCTCCTTCATCGCCACCTTGACCGAGTCGTTGATGATTCGGCGACCGGCGTAGTAGTCCCCGTACTCCGCGGTGTCGGAGATGACCTCACGCATGTGCGTCAGCCCGCCCTCGTAGATCAGGTCGACGATAAGCTTCATCTCGTGCAGGCACTCGAAGTAGGCGCTCTCCGGCTCGTACCCGGCGTCGACCAGCGTTTCGTACCCGGCCGTGATCAGCGCCGAAATTCCGCCACAGAGAACTGCCTGCTCGCCGAACAGGTCGGTCTCGGTCTCCTCCTTGAAGGTCGTTTCCAGAACGCCGGCACTCAGCGAGCCGATGCCCCGGGCATAGGCAAGCGCCACGTCCCTGGCTTGCCCACTCGGATCCTGATGGATGGCGACAAGCGCGGGAACCCCGATACCCTCCTCGAACAGCTCTCGTACGCGCTGTCCCGGGGCCTTCGGCGCGATCATCGACACATCGACATCCGCCGGCGGCTCGATCTGCCCGAAGTGGATGGCGAATCCATGGGCGAACATCAGCGTCTTGCCCTTGGTCAGGTGCGGGCGAATATCGCTCTCGTAGACACTTTTCTGGATGTGGTCGGGCACCAGCAGCATGATCACGTCGGCGGTCCGCGCGGCGTCAGCAACAGCCTCCACCCGCAATCCTTCGGCAAGCGCCTTGTCCCGGCTCTTGCTCGCTTCATGCAGCCCAACGATGACGCTCAGGCCGGCATCCCGAAGGTTGAGCGCGTGCGCATGTCCCTGCGCCCCGTAGCCGATAATGGCGGTGGTCTTGTCCTGAAGCGCTCCAAGCGTCGCGTCGTTCTCGTAGTAGATCACCGCCGGCATCGATTCCTCCCCTGGCAACGCAGGTTGCCCGCATCCTCACCGGCGTCCGTCACCGATGCCTTCCCAATTCGTGCGCGACGCCCGACAGTCCAGTCGTCAGCAACCGGAGCGATTCGCTCCGGTTGTGTCTGCCGCTCTAGTCCGCCACGGCGACCGAACCTTCGCTGATCCGATCCACCCGGCCACCCCGGCCGGCCATCGACCCGCGCGCCATCGCGATCTTGCCGCTCCGGGCTAACTCGCGAATGCCATAGACGCGCATCATCGCCAGGAACGAATCGATCTGCTCCTCGTTGCCGGTACATTCGATCATCAGCGTTCCGGGCGTGGCATCGAGCACCCGGGCGCCATAGATCTCGGAAATCTGAATCACCTCGGAACGGGTCTGGCCCTTGGCGGCAACTTTGACCATGACCAGCTCGCGGGTGATTCCCTCACTGACCGGCAGGTCGGTTACCTTGACCACTTCGAGGAGCTTGTAGAGCTGCTTGCTTGCCTGCTCGACCTCGCTGTCCTCCCCGTTGACGAGGATCGTCATCCGGGAGAGTCCAGCTTGTTCCGAATGCCCGACCGTGATCGAGTCGATGTTGAAGGAACGGCGCCGCATGAGCGAGACGACCCGGTTCAGGACTCCTGGCTGATCCTCGACGAGCACGACCAGCGTGTGGGTACGTTGCATGGCTACACGTCCTCCGCCGTGGGCATCCATTGCGGGTTGTGCATCATCTCCGAATTGCTCGCACCCGGCGGAACGATCGGATAGACGTTCGCCTCCGGCTCGACCACGAACTCAACGAGCACGGGACCCTTGATCGAGCGCGCGCGCTGGATCGCCGGCATGATCTCGGCATCCTTCAGGACCCGGATACCTGTCGCGCCGTAGGCTTCAGCCAGTTTCACGAAGTCCGGGCCGCTGATCTCGACTTCGGAGTAGTTCCGGTTGTTGAAGAGATCCTGCCACTGCCGGACCATGCCCAGATACCCGTTGTTGATGATCGCGATGTTGATATCGAGTTTCTGCTGAACGGCGGTTGCCAGCTCGCTGGAGGACATCTGGAACCCGCCATCCCCGATGATCGCCCAGACCTCCAGATCCGGGCGGCCCATCTTGGCGCCGATCGCCGACGGCAGCCCGTAGCCCATGGTGCCCAGCCCGCCGGACGTGATCCATCGGGTACCGTATCGAACCCCGAGCTGCTGAGCCGCCCACATCTGGTGCTGCCCAACATCGGTCGTGACGATCGCGTCCCGGTTGGTCGCCGCCGAGATCGCCTTGATAATGGCGTAAGGCTCGGGCCACTCCGGGACATCCTCGAGCGCTGCTTCCAGCACCCGATCGCGCTGCTCGTCGATCCACCGCATCCAGCCAGCGTGGTCGCCGTCCCCAACTTCCTCGATGAGGAGCCTCAGCGCCTCGCCGGCATCGCCCACTACCGGGACATCCGCGGGAATGTTCTTGCCGATCTCGGCGGGGTCGATGTCCACGTGAATGATCTTTGCGTTCGGCGCGAACCCCGCGACACGCCCAGTGGCCCGGTCATCGAACCGCGCTCCGATATTGACGAGCAGGTCGCACTCCTCGAGCGCCCGGTTGACGTGGCGGTGCCCGTGCATACCCATCATGCCGAGCGAGAGTGGATGCGCCTCGTCCATCGCGCCGAGCCCAAGCAAGGTGTAGATGGTTGGGATGTCGGTTTTCTCGGCGAAGCGCTGGAAAACCTCCTCGGCCTTGCTGAGGATGATTCCGTGGCCCGCCATGATCAGCGGCTTCGTCGCCCGGCCGATGAGCTCGGCGGCGAGCCGGACCTGCCGTATGTTCGGGATCGTGTTGGGCTGATAGCTCTTGCGGCCCGTTGTGCGCGGATAGGTGAACTCCGCTTTCGCGATGAACACGTCCTTGGGAATATCCACCAGCACGGGACCGGGGCGGCCGGACCGGGCCAGGTAGAACGCTTCCTTGATCGTTGGGGCAATGTCCTCCGGGCGCCGGACCAGGTAGTTGTGCTTCGTTACCGGCAGCGTGATGCCGGTGATGTCGACCTCCTGAAAGCCGTCGCGTCCGATCAGCGCCTGAGAGACCTGCCCGGTGATCGCGACGATCGGCACCGAATCGAGGTAGGCATCCGCAAGCGCCGTCACCAGGTTCGTCGCGCCAGGACCCGACGTCGCGATGCAGACGCCGACATCGCCGGTCGCCCGTGCGTAGCCAACCGCCGCCAGGGCGGCCCATTGCTCGAAGCGAGTCAGGACATGGGTGAACGAGGAGTCGGGAATGGCGTCGTACAGCGGAATGACGGCGCCTCCGGGATAGCCGAAAACGGTCGTTATCCCTTCCTCTTCGAGGCAACGGCAGGTGATCCGCGCACCGCTCAGAACCTCCGGAACGGCAGCGAGCCGGGGCTCCGGTTCTTGTGGCACAAGCGGTGAGGGCTCAAGGGGAGAGAGTGGTTCACGCTGCCGGGCGACGACCATGACGATGCTCCATTTCCATCCACAATCGGCGAAAGCGTCGATTGCCCGTGCGATTGACGTCCGATATCTCCGCGTCCTTGCGGATCGCTGGCGAGAGCGAAACACGTATCCGCGGTCTTCGCTCTGGCCTCCCCCAGGCATCCATCGTTGAATGCCGCCGGAAGGGTTCGGATGCGTCCTGCACGGCGTTGGTCAGGAACATCAAAAAAGCCTCCCTGTGCTGGGGAGGCCTGCCTGCTGTCACATTCGATTTGCCTTTTCGGCCTACTCTCCCCGCGCGCACCAACCGCTCCCCCGTGGGAGCGTAATAAGTACGAGGCTAATAATGGTGGAGAGGGCGAACGACAGGGTCATGAACGATGCACCGCTTTCGTGGTTCTGGCGCGTCAAGCGTGACGACCACGTACATGGTACGGAGCACGATACGACCTTGTCAACCTTTTCACAATGAGTTGACCGGCTGGCGGACCCTGGACGCGATGCGGCGCGACCTTGACGATTCCCCAAGGCTGCCGGATCAGCCCTCGATCTCTTCCTCTTCGTACGTCAGCGGGAGATGACCGTTCTGCTCTGGGCAGACGTGGCCGGACGGATCTTTCGGGGCTCCGCACATGGGACAACGGGGGCGCCCGGCCGCCGCGAGCGCCGCGACATCGGCGCTGAGCGCAAGCGCCTGCCGGCGATTCAACCGCACGCTCAGGGCGGGCTGGCCGTTCTGCTCGTCCTGCTGCAGGTCATACGCTCCGATCACGACCGAATCACCGGTTTCGTCGAAACCCAAATCGACCTTGCCCAGGCGAAACTGGTGATCGGCATCGTTGTCGAATTCCTGGAATGTGTCGTCGGACTGGAGCATCGGCGAATCGCTGACCGCATCCTCGAACATCTGCTCGATCATCAACGCCAGTGCCTGCAATTGCTGCTTTTCCAACCAGATAATATGCGTTTCACCGTTGACGATGAGAAGCATCCGGAACCGCCGCTGCCCCGGTTCCCCAAGTGCCTCGACCTGGACGCGTTGTGCATCGACCGGAGAGGGTCTATTGATAAAATCGTCACTCATTGACCGGAGGACCTCGTCCGCTATGGAGTCACATCAAAGTTGCGCCAGGGGGGTTCGATACAGAGTCGAACGCAATGCACCGAAGGATAGCATGGAGAGGAATTCTTCCATTTGCTGGCCGCCGGCTTCCTTGATGATTGTGCCCTCTGTGTAGTGCCCTCCCCGTCCACCGGCACCCTGACGGGAATCTGATTGGCGTCGCGACCGATCTCTCCACCGGCTGCCGGACGCGGCGCCCGGTAGCCCAGGCGTCCGAGCAATAGAGGGAAAGCATCGATGGCCGCGATACCGGGTCAGTTCCACAAGGTCGAGAACGATCCGGAGGTGCGAACACTCGTTGACGCGGCCGACGACCGGCTGCGCGCGCTCGGGTTGAACGAGCACGGATTCCCACATGTCCGTCGCGTGGGCCTGGTCGCATCGAACTTCCTGCGTGAGCTGGGCTTCGAGGATCGCATCCAGGAGCAGGCCAGGATCGCCGCGCTGCTCCACGATATCGGTAACGCCATCTCTCGCCGCCACCATGCCTCCACCGGAGCGATCCTCGCCGACGCGATACTTTCGCGCCTTGGCGTACCGCCCGGGCACGTGAACGTCATCACCGGGGCGATCGGTTGTCACCGGGACGATCATGGTAGACCCGAAGTGGCGACGGACGCCGTCTTGGCGGCGCTGATCATTGCCGACAAGGCGGATGTGCATCGATCCAGGGTCCGCCAACGACACTCGAACGGCATGGACCTTCATGACCGTGTCGGTTATTCGGTCGTTTCATCCAGGATGTTGGTCGATCGTGAGTCGCGGGCGCTGCGCCTGGAGATCGTCCAGGATGTGAGTGTGGCCACATCCCGGGAGCTTGAGGATCTCTTTTCCATTCAGTGGAAGATGTGCCGCCAGGCGGCGGAAATTCTTGGCTGCTCGTTCACTATTGGAATCTCGGAGGTTGCGAGCCATTGACCCGTAGTGCCATCATGGCACTACCCGCTTGCGAAGAGTTCCGGGTCACTTCGAGATCAGAGGTCACGACGTATGCTGGTCGCACGCCACAACCGAATGACGATTCAGTCGCGCCACGCCACGAACAGCCGGTGGAACGAGTTCGACGCAATCCTGTTCACCACCATCCTTGTGCTCATGGCGTTCGGCGCGGTCACGATCTGGAGTTCCGTGGGGCTCCCTCACGTGCTGACCATGAACCTCGGGACCGCGCAGGTGTTGTACGGAATGATTGGCATCGTCCTGATGCTGATCGTAGCGTCGATTGATTACCGCTACTTCGAGTCGATGGCATGGGTCCTTTACGGACTCGGCATAGTCGGTCTCCTCGCGGTGATGAGTCCGGCAGGTGTCGCCATCGGTGGTGCCAGGAACTGGATCGACGCCGGTTTCACGACGATCCAGCCGTCAGAGTTCACAAAGGTCACGACGATCATCGCGCTCAGCGCCTTCATCTCGTCGCGAGGGGAGGCGATGAGGGAATTCGGCAATTTCATCATTGCCGGGTTGATTGTCCTGCTCCCGATGGCGATCGTCCTCCTGGGGCCAGACCTTGGCCAGGCGATGGTCTTTGTGGCGTTTTGGGGAGCGTCGCTCCTGGTAGCACGCACCAGGCGGCTCTACTTCTTCGCGATCATCGCGCTCCTGCCGGTCGCCGTCTGGTTCGCCTGGAACCTGGTGCTGACCGGGTATCAAAAAGAGCGATTCATCTGCTCCCTGAACCCGGAAAGCAACCCGCTTGATTGCGGCTTTCAGCCGATTCAGGGGCTCGTCAGCATCGGCGCGGGAGGCACGTTCGGTGACGGACTTTCCGGGGGAACGCAGAGCCGGATGAACTTCGTCGCGGTCCGCGAGTCCGACTTCATCTTTGCCCATGCGAGCGGCATGTTCGGGTTCTTCGGGATGATCGCGCTCTTCGCGGCGCTGATGATCTTTCTCTGGCGGGGGCTGATGGTCGCGGAGGCGGCGCGGGATCATTTCGGCCAGTGCCTCGCGATCTGCATCACCGGCGTTTTCTTCTTTCAGGCATTTCTGAACATTGGGATGAATCTCGGGATCATGCCCGTCGCCGGGATCACGTTGCCGTTCGTGAGCGCGGGGATCTCGTCGCTTTGGAGCTGCCTGATCATGGCGGGGCTCCTGCTGAGCGTGCGCATGCATCGCCAGAAACTGGCGTTCTACTACCGGTAACGGGGAGCTCTAATTGGTTTCGTTCCCCGTCTCCCGT